>JAZOQD010000114.1:0-12789 GCA_045655925.1 Acutalibacteraceae bacterium
ACTATGACCTTTAAGAATGTTACTCTTAACGGTTATAAGAACCCTAGAATCATAAAGAAAACTGAGGGCAAGGTTATTATTGAAAACTCAACTGAAATGGAAATCGTTGAAGAATACATAGAAAACACCAGTTTTAATAGCTTAACCGTTTAATATTAAAATCCCCGAAAGCAAACGCTTTCGGGGATTTTTTTATATTAACGGAATAATTATTTTTTTATTGCAGATGCTATCACAATTTTCTAAGTCATTCAATTTGCAAATAAGATCGGCAGATGTTCCATAGCGCTTTGCTATATCCCAGACTGTCTCCTTAGAAGCAAAATATATTACTGTGGCAATTTGTTCATCATCGCATTTTGCATTTTCTAAATCGCATTTAATATCTATCAAAGCGGTTATAGGAACATTAACAAAAACATCTCCACAGATATTAAGTTCAACCGCAACATCGACATCGTTGCCCATTCCTTTTGAGAAATTAACGGCAATAATTTTAATATCAGGTTCAAAAACAATATCTTCAGGTATTCCCTCAAAGTCATATTGATATTCAAAATCAACATTTCTTTCGATAAATACCGCCTCATGCTCCGCATTTCTGCCGAGAATAAATATTGTTACAACGCCTTTGGCGGTCATAGTTGAATTTTCAACTGAATGGTAATCAATATTGGCATCACAGAAAACATCATATACTTCGGTTAGCTGACCGTCAGAAAAATCGAGATTTTTCTTTAAAACAAAGTTTTCTGACAACGGTTCTATATATTTTTGGAGCATAACTTCCTCTGTAAATATTTCGGCAGGACATTTGCAGGCAAAGGCATCAGTAACTACTGATAGATTTTTGTTTTCAAAGCATTTTACCGTTACCGCAAGTTTTATTTCAAACGCTATAATTCTTGTATCGCCGTCAATTGCAGTTTTTGTTCTGAAATCGGTTGTTAAAACCTTAGCAGAAGCAATACATTTTGCAGCTTCAAGGGCACAATCTGTTTCTGCAACCTGAGAAAATTCGCAGGATTCTGTTAAAGAAATCGGCGTATTCTGGCCAACCGGTAAATATAACAGTTCAATCTTAATCTGTCCCTTTATTATTAGCTTATTGCCAATCTGCTTAAGTTCTCTTACTGTTGGGGTTACATCAGTTTTTAATATTTTTGCAATCGAAGGCCTGTTTTGTCCGATGTTTATATCGTCCTCAACATATATATTTTTTTCAATAAATTTAAGCGGCATTGAATAATCTATATCGGCTTTTTTCTGGCATATATAATCCTCATCAATTGAGCAAATAACCTTGGTTTTATTTATTCTGTAAGCTTTAATACTCATCATGCAGGAGCCGTGAATTTCAATCTTACGCGGTGCTGTAGCCTTTGTATTTATGTAGGCAGGTCTGACTAAAACTATAAGGTCATCGCCATCATCAGCGCCTTTTAAATCAATATGCTTAGTAAACGGACTAACATAATTAAAGGTGCATATCTCATTATCGCTATTTTCATATAAAAGCGAAATGGAAATTTGTCCGCCTATATCAGCAAAATTTTCAAAAACCGTCTTT
Organism: Acutalibacteraceae bacterium; assembly: GCA_045655925.1. GTDB lineage: Bacteria > Bacillota > Clostridia > Oscillospirales > Acutalibacteraceae > UMGS172. Next base: position 1,571 of record JAZOQD010000114.1, read on the forward strand.
TGTAAAACCGCAACCGAACTGAAACATTTTAATATTTTTTCAATTTCAGGGCAATAATCGGGTAGCGAAAACTCAATATCAATACTTTGTTCTTGCATACTTTCTGCAGAAATCACTCTCTGAATCAAATCAGAATAATTTATATTTGCAGGCACACCTATCACTCCATTGTTTTTCTTTTTATAAAATAATATGAGCAACAGAACATATATAGAACAAAAAAGACGGCTAAGCCGTCTTTTTTATGTAATCACATATCAGTCTTCTCAATTTTAAAGAGCATTCTCAAAATACCTCTTAAAAACTTAGGACTCTTTACTACAACAATTTTCAAAGCAATCTACTCCTCTATCAGAATCTCAGACTCATAAGACAAAGGAAGATTAGCGCAATAACTAGCATTGCTATAATAAATCCCGAAGGACAAAAGAAAGAAACAATAAGGCCAACGCCAAAAGCTATAAATATCGAACATTTACCGTTTCCGTTTCTTCTGCAACGCATATTATTACCGCCTCATTTCCTCTACGATATTATACGCAAACGGAAATGAAAGGTTACAATCAGATATTTTTATCAACAATCATTACCAGCAGTGTGCCGCATTTAACCGATACTGTAACTTCAGTATCTAACCCTGTGTTACTTACACCTATCGGAAAAGACGGCGATAAATCGGCATTATTAAGTGAATATTCTGCGCCGTTTATCGTAACGCCTTTAGAATTTTCGAGCGCAAAAACTGAAATATACTGATTTTTATTAACACTGAATATTTTGCTCGAATTTTTAATAGCAGAAACAGAGAAATTGTTGCAATTAGCGGTCACATCAATATCTTTTCCCTGCTCTAAAAGCCAATAAAGCGATTGCAGCATAGCAAAATTTTGGTCAGGTCTTGAACCATAGCCGCCGAAAATCACAAAATCCTCAAAGCCTTTAGAAAGGCCAATTCTTAAAGCAAACAAAAGGTCTGTATCGTCCTTTTTTTCGGGAAGTTTAATAGTTTCTATATTGCTCGGCAGGTCCGACTTTATGGAATCAAAATCCCCGATTATAAGGTCAGGCTCTAAAGAAGCCTTAACGCAATGGTCATAGCCGCTATCCGCCGCAATAATAAAATCCGAAGACTCAATATTTAATTGCTTTAAATCGCAGTTCCCTCCTGCAATTATAACGCATCGTTTCATTTTTTATTTATCTCCCAAGAGTTTATCTTCTTCAAGTCATCATAAAGGGTTATATAGTTTTCATGCCTTGATTTTGCTATAGAACCGTTATTTACCGCCTCAACAATCGGGCAACCGGGTTCACTGATATGAGCGCATGAAGAAAAACGGCAAGAGCCGATATATTTTGCAAACTCTTTAAAGCAATATTGAAGATTGGTTTTATCTTCAATGTTAAAATCGGTAAGCTCCAAGCTTGAAAAACCCGGTGTATCGGCAACATAGCCATTAAAAGCCTTATATAACTCAACATGGCGCGTTGTATGCCTACCTCGGCCAAGCTTTTCGCTGACCTCACCGACATTGAGAGAGAGCTCGGGTAAAATAGCGTTTAAAATGGTTGATTTACCAACGCCCGAGTTACCTGAAAAAGCCGAAACAACTCCTGACAACTCCTGCTTGATTTTTTCAAGACCCTCGTTGTTCTTGCCCGAAACAATAAAGGTTTTATACCCGATTTTCTCATATATTTCAGGAATATTCTGAAAATCACCAATATCAGCTTTATTGAAAACTATTATCGGTTCAATATCCAAATATTCGGCAATGGCAATCATTCGGTCAATAAGTAAGGTATTGACCGACGGCAAACATGCAGAAGATACAATAAACAATTTATCAATATTACTAAGCGGCGGGCGGATAAGCATATTTTTTCGGTCGAATATTTTTTCAACCGTGCCTTTTTTATTTTCATCAACCGTTATTTCAACCCTATCACCTGCTAAAGGTGAAATCCCCGATTTTCTGAAAGCGCCGCGAGGCTTACATTCATATACTGCATTGCCGACTTCCACATAGCAGAAGCCGGCAATGGATTTTGTTATTATACCTTTTAAGATATTCCCGTTAATCATTTCCTGAGCCCTGCTGCTCTACAAGATAACTTTCGGGAATATTATTATCAATAAGTGTGGCTGTTTTCTTATCAAAGTCTATTTTATAGATAAGGTTGCACGATTCACCGTTAACAGCATCCATAAATTTAATTCCTATAACAACATTAGTTGTGTTCTTTTTAGAGGTTATATTGAATGACCAAGGTGACTCAAGAGCGTTTGCATCAAATACGGGAGTATCATCAAGTTCAACGCCACCTACCGAAACTGCAAGAACCATTCGTTTATGAGTTTCGATAAAGTTGTTAGGCAGGTCATTTACAACAAGCTCATAGGTGTATGAGATAGTGCCTGTGCTGACAACTAAATCAACTGCAGTTCCCTTAGCAATGGTAGTATTGGTTGAGGAATCGGGAGTCTGCGCAATAACAATATTCTTCGGCTTGGTGCTATCCTGATAGGTTATTTCGCCAACCGTAAGACCTGCATCCTCAATCTTTTTCTTGGCAACCTCAATATCATAACCGGTGAAATCATCATACGAAACATAGATAATTTCGGCGCCAAGGCTTACATATACATCTATTTTCTCACCAACGGGAATTTGCTTGGTTGCAGGAGGATTAGTTGTTATAACAAAGCCGGAAGCAATAGTAGCATCGGTCTGATAAATCAGTTCCGCTTCAATACCCTTTGCTCTTAATGCCTGCTTAGCGGTATTTATATCAAAGTTTGTTATATCGGGAATTGTTACAAGCTCAGGACCCTCACTAACAGTAATAGTAATGGTCTGTGTTTTCTTGATTTTTCTTCCCTCGGGATAGCTCTGAGCAATAATTGTTCCTGCAGGATGGTCTGCATCATGAGCCTTTTTAACCTCAAACTGATAATCGGCATAGGTTGCGTCATTTAAAAGCTCGGTGTAAGTTTTGCCGATAAACTTAGGAACGGTAATAGACTCAGTCTTTTTACCCCATGAACGCCAAACAAATATAAATACAACAATTGCAGCAATTATAAATGCAACGGCAACGCCTGCGAGAATCGGAATAACGGGAGATTTTTCCTCCTGCTCCTCCTCATACTCTTCCTCAAAATCATCATCTATATTTTTATCAGGCTGAATATTAACTGCATCAATAAATTTTGTAGGTTCACTATCAACAAAATAGGTATATTCAAAAACGGTATCAGGACTACGGCGGAACTCCTCTAAGTCGCGGAGCATCTCAGCGGCTGACTTGTATCTTTTTGAAACATCCTTCTGCATTGCATGCATAGTAATCTGCTCAAGGCCAACAGGAATGGTATCATTTATATCGCGCGGAAGAACAGGCTCCTTCTGCAGCTGCATGATAGCAACAGAAACCGCACTATCAGCCTCAAAGGGTAAACGACCTGTAAGCATTTCATAAAGCATAACGCCAACAGAATAGATATCTGCTTTCTCGTCAGCAGCTTCGCCTCTTGCTTGCTCGGGGCTGATATAATGAACCGAGCCGATAGCTTTATCGGTCATCGTTTTATGCTCACTTCTTGCAAATCTTGCAATACCAAAATCAGTAACCTTAATAGTTCCATCGGAAAGAAGCATAATATTCTGCGGCTTAACATCACGATGAACAATACCCTTATCATGAGCATGCTGTAATGCTCTTAAAACCTGAATGGTAAGATAAACTGCATCCTTCCAACGCAATGAGCCCTGCTTTGAAATATACTGCTTTAAGCTAATCCCGTCATCATATTCCATAACAATATACTCAATCAAATCGCCAAAGCTAACATCATAAATCTTAACTATGTTAGGATGATTAAGCACGGCAATCGCCTTAGATTCGTTCTTAAAACGAATGATAAACTCCTCATTGCTGATAAACTCTTCTTTGAGAATTTTAACGGCAACAATTCTATCCTCGATGCAGTCGTATGCCTTATAAACAACAGCCATACCGCCAACGCCAATGATTTCCTGAAGTTCATACCTGCCGTCAAGTCGCTTTCCGACAAACTTATCCATAGTTCAACATCCAATCTTAAAGTTAATAATTCTAATAAACTATATGCCGATTATTTATTTTGAATAACAACTGCGGTAATATTGTCCCCGCCGCCATTATCGTTAGCCAAATCAACAAGCTGCTTTGAATAATCATCGCTACCATCTTTAATAAGAATTCCCCTAATATCATTTGCATCAACAAAGTTAGACAAGCCGTCAGTGCAAAGCAATATTTTCTCATTCTCTTTAAAATCGCAAACGGTAAATTCAGGAACAACCGATTCATCAACACCGAGCGCTCTTGTTATAACATTCTTTCTCGGATGATGTTTTGCTTCTTCAGCCGAAATCTTACCCTCTTCAATCATAGACTGAACAATCGAGTGGTCGCGGGTTATCTGAGTGATATTATTTTCATCAATCAAATACGCCCTCGAATCACCAACATGAGAGAAATACGCCTCTTTCTCGGTAGCAATGGCAATAACAACCGTTGTTCCCATGCCGTTAAGCTCGCTATTTTCTCTCGATTTATCAAATACGCGGATATTAGCCGCATAAATTGCAGTTTCAAGCAAGTTTTTAATTGAACTTTCGCCCATATTTGCTCTATATCCTGATTTTAAGGATGCAGAAAGATATTCAACAGCTAATCGGCTGGCAATATTACCGCCGCTTGCACCACCCATACCGTCGCAAACAATGGCCCAAACTGTGCCATCAGAAAAGAGACCCGTAGCAACAGCATCCTGGTTGCTTGAGCGAACCTTTCCTTTATCGGTAGAGCTAAAGATATTCATTTTTCTGCACCCCCTCACAATTAAAGTTGTTCTTCCTTTGCCTTTCTTCTTAATTGGCCGCAGGAAGCATCAATATCCGACCCTAAGGTTCTCCTTATTGTCGCATTAAGGCCTAAATCGCAAAGCTTTTTGCAAAAATGCTCAATCTTTTTGCGGTCAGGCTTTTTATAAGTATTTTCCTTGACAGGATTAGCAGGAATAAGGTTAACATGGCAAAGCATTCCTTTAAGCAGGCCTGCCAATTCCTTTGCCGCCTCATCGCTATCATTAACGCCGCTTATAACTGCATATTCAAAAGAAATTCTGCGGCCGGTAGCCTTAATATAATCCTTACAAGCCTTAATAAGCTCGGCTATATTCCATTTTCGGTTAACCCTCATAATTTCAGACCTAATCTTATCATTAGGCGCATGAAGCGAAATTGAAAGCGTTATAGGGAAATTATATTCGCTAAGCTTATAAATTCCTGGAACAACACCCGAAGTTGAAACTGAAATATGCCTTAAGCCTATATTCAAGCCGCGCTCATCAGATACAAGTTCTAAGAAGCGGACAACCTCATCAAGATTATCCATAGGTTCTCCCATACCCATAAGAACAACGTTGGATATCCTGATACCTCGGTCACGCTGAGCGGCTGTTATTTGCGCTAACATCTCTCCTGCTGAGAGATTGCGGGAAAGACCAAGCAAGCCCGAAGCGCAAAAGCTACAACCCATTCGGCAACCGATTTGGGTTGAAATGCAGATACTATAGCCATGGTTGTATTTCATCAAAACCGATTCGACTAATTCTCCATCATACATTTCGTATAGATATTTTACAGTATCATCTATTGAAGATTCAAGTCTTTTTTTGATTTTTGCGGTTACAATATAGTAACCTTCTTGTAACTTTTCGCGCAATTTAATCGGAATATCGGTCATTTCGTCAAAACTCTCAACGCCGAGCTGTAACCACTTGAAAATCTGACCTGCGCGAAAAGCAGGAAGACCAAGGTCTTTCACTATCTGTTGAAGCTCTTCAAACTTCAATGACCTTATATCAATTTTTGACATATTATTTCCTCTTTAATACTGAATAGAAAAATCCGTCGGTCCCGTTTTGCTTGGGAGAAAGAGTTTGAGATTTTATAAGTTCAAACTCTTTATTCTCGCTTAAAAACTTACTTACGACATCTTCATTCTCAGCACATCGAACTGTGCAAGTAGAATAAATTAAAATACCTTCTCGCTTAAGATAATTAGCCGATGCAGATAAAATATCGAACTGAATTTTGGGTAAATCGGCATAATCGGCAATTTTCTTATATTTAATCTCCGGTTTGCGCCTTATGACACCCAACCCAGAGCACGGAACATCGCAGATAACGCGGTCAAACTCGCCTAATGCTTTATTATATTTGGAAGCATCGTTACAAAGTGGCTTTATATTTGAAAAACCAAGTCTATCAGCACCGTTTTTAATAAGACCGACTCTTGCTTCATAAATATCGCAAGAAACAATCTGGCCGCTATTTTTAATAAGCGAAGCCGCAGTAAAGCTTTTCCCACCGGGAGCTGCACAAACATCTAAAACCCTCATATTTTCTTCTAATCTAAGATTTTGGATTGCGATTTGTGATGCTTTATCCTGAATAAAGAATAGTCCGTTTTTAAATTCCGAAAGATTTTCAACAGAACCTGCATTTTTAATTGTAAAAGCAGTTTTTGCATCCTCATCTTTTTCGCAAACTATTCCTTTTTCCAAAAGCGAAGAAGAAATTGTTTCATAATCGGTTTTAGAAAGATTTACTGCTGCATAGGTTTTTGGCGAAAGCAGAGATTCACTTAAAAAGTCATTCGCAAACTCAGAGGAATAATCCTTTTCTAAGCTTAAGTAAAGTTCTTTTGGGCAGGAATATTTGACCAGAGGGTTATCGCTTTGACTAATTGTTTTAAGCAGTTCCTCCCTGTTATCCGCAATTTTTCTTAATACCGCATTGCAAAAACCTGCCGCAAAGCGTTGCTTAGAGCTTTTAACAATTTTAACCGCCTCATTTATAGCGGCAGAAGCAGGAATTTTATCAGTAAACAACAATTGATAAGCGCCAACCCTCATAACCGATAAAACAAAGGGATGGATTTTATTAAAGCCTTTATCAGTAAAGGTTTTTAAGACATAATCAAGCGTTAATTTTCGTTGCAAAACGCCATAAATTAAAAGGCTTGCAAGCGCAGAATCCTGACGGGATAGCTTTGCTTCATCAATCGCCGCATCAGAGGCAATATTTGAATAACTGCCATCTCGCTCTATTTCAGATAAAACTTTAACCGCAACCTGACGCGCATTCACTAAAGCTTCTCCCCTGTTTCTATAGAATACCCATTTAAAAAGGCCTTGGCGGTCATAACGCCCTTGCCCTCAGGCTGAAGCTCCTCAAAAATTATTGAGGTAGCACCGCCGCAGGCAACAGTTAATCCGTTTTTGGTTTCAATGACTGTTCCGGCTTGTGAGTTTGTATTAGCGCCAACTACCGCTTTTTTAACCTTAACTCTCTTACCACCAATAAACAAATAAGCTGACGGCCAAGGAGTAAACGCACGAATTAAGCAATCGATTTCATCGGCGGTCTTATTAAAATCAATAAGCCCCATTTCCTTAGTAATAATAGAAGCATGAGTAACGCCGTCTTCTGCCTGTTTTTGAGGGATAATTGTGCCGTTTTCCAGACCTGAAACTGTTTCAACTAAAAGCTTAGCGCCCTGAACCGCTAATTTATCATGCAAGGTTTCAAAATTATCGGTTGGCAAAATATCGGTTTTATCGGCTAATAAAATATCGCCTGTATCAACACCAATATCCATTTTCTGAGTTGTAACACCCGTTACCTTGTCGCCACAAAGGATTGCTGTCTGTATAGGAGATGCACCCCTATGCCTCGGCAACAGCGAAGCATGAACATTTACACAACCGAATTTTGGCAGACTTAATATATTTTCAGGAATAATTTTACCATAGGCAACAACCGCAATAAGCTCAGGTTCTAAAGATTTAAGTAAATCAAACGCCTCTTCATTTCTGACCGAGGTTGGTTGATAAACCTTTAAACCCTTTTCTAAAGCAAATTGCTTGACGGGCGGCGCAGTTAAAACCATTTTTCTTCCCTGAGGCTTGTCAGGCTGAGTGAAAACACCGACAAGCTCATGGCCTGCATTTATTAAACTCTCCAAAGAATTTACTGCAAAATCAGGAGTTCCCATAAAAACTATACGCATTTAATTCACCTTGCCCATAGAGCCAATAACCTTATCTTTATAAAGAATGCCGTTAAGATGGTCAATCTCATGACAAAGAGCACGAGCTTTTAATCCCTCGCCCTCAACAGTAAAGGTATTGCCGTTTCTATCCTGCGCACGAACAGTAACCTTCATCGGTCTTTTGGTTGTTCCGTATTCACCGGGGCAAGAAAGGCAACCCTCGGTTTCTTCTTGAACGCCCTCTTCGGCTTCAACAACAGGGTTAACAAGCTCAAGAACACCCTCGCCAACATCAATTATGCATACTCTACGCAAAATGCCAACCTGCGGTGCAGCAAGACCGCAACCGTCAGCGTTATACATAGTATCAGCCATATCATCAAGCAAGGTCCACAATTTTTCATCAAAGTTCAAAACAGAACGCGAAATCTTACGCAAAGTAGGGTCGCCCTCTTTTACAATATTTCTTAGTGCCATAAAATCACCTATCTCAAATAATACTATCAGGATTAACATCAATGAATGCCGAAACCTTTTTGAAATAATCAGTTAATAAATAAGCATCAAAAACCTCATTTATCATCTTTCTAAAGTGTTCGGAATTTTTATATTTGATAATCAATTTATATCTATACTTATTATTGACTTTAGGCACAGCCGCAACGGTTGGACCTAAAACAATAATTTTAACTGAATCTTTATATTGGCCTGAAGCCTTATTTTTAATAATGCTTAAAAACTCGCCTGCTGCTTTCTCGGTCCAGTTTCTGTCAACGCCTTGGAAAGAAACAGTTGCGATATCGCAATAAGGTGGATAAACCATAAGCTTTCTCGTCAGTATCTCTGATTTATAAAAAGCGTCATAATCCTGATTTGCGGCAAGGGAAATAATGGGGCTATCAGGATTATTAGTCTGAATAACTGCGGTTCCCTCATCATCACCGCGGCCTGACCTGCCAACAACCTGCGCCAACAGAGAAAATGTTCTCTCAAAGCTGCGATAATCGCTGCTATGAAGCGAGGTGTCAGCATTTAAAACACCAACTACAGTAACCTTTGGAAAATCAAGGCCTTTAGCAACCATTTGAGTTCCAAGCATAATGTCATATTCCCCGTCCGAGAACTTTTTAAGGTATGTTTCATAGTCAGTTCTGGTCATTATGCTATCGGCATCCATTCTTAAAATTTTAGCCTCAGGGAAAAGTTCTTTTAACTCCTCCTCAGCTTTTTGGGTGCCAATGCCGGTATATTTAATTTGCTCACAACCACAGTTAGAGCATTTATCGGAATAATTCTTCGATTTTCCACAGTAATGACACATTATTCGGTTATTTGCCGAATGATAAGTCATCGAAATACTACAGTTATCACAGGTTAAAACCTCTCCGCAAGATGGACAGGAAATATAGGTATTAAATCCACGGCGGTTTAAAAGCAGTATTGCCTGATGGCCGCTTTTTAAAGCATCATCCAGCCTATCATAGAGAAGATTACTGATAATGCTCTTATTTCCTGCCGCAAATTCCTTCCGCATATCAACAGTTTCGCAAACAGGTAGTTTAGCATTTCCGTATCTTTTAGAAAGCGAACAGAGCAAATATTTACCCGATAAAGCCGCGCTATAGGTTTCAATAGACGGTGTAGCAGAAGAAAGAACAACCAAACCTTTACTCTGTGCAACCCTGAATCTTGCAATATCTCTTGCATGAAAATGCGGACTCATCTCAGATTTATAGGTATGCTCCTGCTCCTCATCGATAATAATAAGCCCAACATCCTCAAATGGAGCAAATACTGCCGAACGGGTTCCAACAGCGATTTTAGCATCACCATTTTTAACTCTCTTCCATTCGTCTAAGCGTTGCCCCTGCGACATAGCGCTATGAAAAACGGCAACCGAAGAGCCAAATCTTTGATGAAAAATATTCAGTGTTTGCGGAGTAAGCGCTATTTCGGGCACCATAACAATAACGCCTCTGCCCTTTTTAACTACCTCTTCGCAGAGCTTTAGAAAAACCTGCGTTTTTCCCGACCCTGTAACACCGTAGAGCAAAGCAGTTTTGGGCGCGTCCACAGTATATGCTGAATAAAGCGTTTCGAATGCCTGCTGCTGTTCATCTGTCAGCTTTTTGGGTTGATATTTTTTTGCAGAAACATTACTGTAAGGATTTCTGTAATATTCCTGTTCAAAAACTGTTACTAAACCCTTTTTTTGAAGACCGTTAACAACTGCAGAGGTAAGCCCTGTGAAATAGCAGAGTTCTTTAAGTGAACAACATTCCATCTCGCCTAGAGTTGCTATAACTCTTTTCTGCTTATCTGTCAGCTTAAAAAGCGATAAATCATTCGCTAAATCAGTAAGCTTAACAATTTTCTGTGAAGCATCCAATACCGAGCGCACAGCATCACTGTTTTTAATTAAAATGCCTTTAGAAACAAGCTTTTCAAGCAAGGTGTTATCAATGCTAAGTCCAAGGCTTGATATAACAACCTCTTTAGTTAAATCTTTACCCGTTTCTTTAAAAAGGCAGACAATCTCTTTTAATTCATCAGAAAGAGAATCATAAAGAGTGTCAGCCGATTCGCTTAAAGAATATGAATTCTTAATCTTAAAGTTGATTCCTGGAGGAAGCAAAACTCTTATGGCATTATAATAGGTGCAAAAGGTTTGCTCTCTTATAAATGCAGCCAGCTTCAACATTTTTTCGGTTAAAACAGGTTTTTCATCAAGCAGAGAATCAACAAATTTGCATTTAGTGCCTAAAGGAGCTTCCTCGAAGCCTAAAATAAGGCCCGTTTTCTTAACATTACCCTTTCCGAACGGAACGGTAACCCTCATACCTACCTTAGCGATTTCGGTTAAATGCTCGGGTAAAAAATAATGGTATGGCTTATCGGTCTTGAAAACATTATTATCAACCGCAACGCTGACAACTTTGCATCCCATATAAGCCACACCCCTTCATTTAATGTTAGATTTAAATTAGTCGTCAATATCGGCAGACATCTCGTTCATTGCGAGAGTTACCGGCTTTTCGGTTATAATTTCCTCGTTTTCGTTTGCGTCATTAGCAATTTTTCTTGCCTTTTTAGCAACATCGAGAACCAGT
>JAZOQD010000115.1:0-5531 GCA_045655925.1 Acutalibacteraceae bacterium
GAAACCGAGCCGGTAACCTTTGCACCAAGGCTTTTAAGCTTTTCGGTCAACTCATCGCGAGTAAAATTCTCGAAAGTTCCCGTAATAACAACCGTTTTATTAAAGAATTTTCCGCCCTCATCGGCTAAAACGGCGGTTTCATCTTCTAAATTAAGGTAGGATGCTATTTTCAAAAACTCTTCTCGGTTTTCTGCATTTTTAAACCAACCGATTATTTCCTCGCTCATAATAGCGCCGAAGCCCTCAATGCTCTCAAAATCGAAGCCATCGTCAATAGCTTTTAAAAGTTGTTCTGTATTGCCACCGAAATTAACAGAAATATCAGCCGCTGCGCCTTTACCGACAAGCGGAATGTTCATTGCAACCAAGAGATTTGAAAGCTTGGTGTTCTTTGAATTCTCAATAGACTCAATAAGGTTGTTATAAGATTTTTCGCCAAAGCCCTCGGTCAAAACGATTTCATCTTTATACCTGTCAAGATGATAAATATCAGCAATTTCAGTTATCCAGCCTGATGCTATAAACTTCTCTAAAGTCGCCTCAGAAAGACCTGCAATATTCATAGCAGGCTTGCTTACGAAATGGGTAAATTTCTTGATTTTTTTACCCGCGCATAAGGGATTATCGCAATAAAGGACCTTGATAATCCTGCCATCAGATTGAGTAGATTTTATAACCGTTTTAGCCTTACAAACAGGGCATTCCAAAGGATAAATAACCTTGTAATCTCCCCTATTATCCTCGTCAGCAGAAAGATTTTTCTCAACATGAGGAATTATCATATTTCGCTTAGAAACAAGAATTTTATCGCCTCTTAAAAGCTTGAGATTTTCAATAAAGGTTATATTATGGAGCGATGCGCGTTCAACATTTGTGTTATCAATTTCAACAGTATCAAACAATGCAACCGGGGTTAACTGACCTGTTCTTGAAATATTCCATTCAATATTATTAAATACTGTTTCAAAACTCGGATCTCCAAATTTATAAGCAATCCCATCTTTAAAATGATGCGCAGTTTTACCCTGAGCCGCCGCGAACACAGCGCTATCATATGAAAAAACAATTCCGTCAATAGGCAAGCCTTTTTTAGCTGCCATAGTTTTCATATCAAATATAATTTTCTCGGTTTCTTCTGCAGTAAAGGTTTGGGGTAAGAAATTAACAACATTTTTAGCAAAGCCGAAGCTTTTCAAGACCTCCAAGCGTTCAAATCTTGAATCAATATCCTCCATTCCCTCAATAACGCTAAAGGGATAAAAGGTTACTCCTCTTTCCTTGCAAATTTTAGAATCCAATTGTCTGACCGAGCCGGAGGCCAGGTTTCTCGGAGTTGAATATTTATCCTCGTCGTTATCGATGCTTTCATTTATGCGGTTAAAGGTTTCAATATCAATAATCGCCTCGCCTGTTATAACGATGCGCTCTTTATACGGAATATTAAGCGGAATATTATTGAAAACCTTAGCATTATGAGTAACGATTTCGCCTATATTGCCGTCACCTCTGGTTGAAGCCTCAACTAAGGCACCGTTTTCATAATCAAGTTCAATGGTAAGTCCGTCAAGTTTAAGGCTAAGATAACCTGCCGACTTTTCAAGCATATCCATAATATCCTTAACATCCTTAGTTTTAGCAAGGCTAAGTAAAGGAATCTTATGGTTGACCTTTTGCAGCTGACTTACAGCGCCTATACCAGCTCTTTGAGTCGGTGAATCGGGCAGGATAATACCTGTTTCTTTTTCAAGAGCAGAAAGCTCGTCAAAAAGAGCATCATATTCGGCATCCGACAACGAAGGATTATTACCGTTATAATACTCATCGCAACACTTATTAAGAAAAGGAACAAGATAATGAATTCTTTCTAAAACATTGTCTTTCATTTCGCTTCTCCAAACTAAAATTATTTATTTAATTATACTATATTTTGCGCAAGTTGTAAAGAAAAAGACCCGCAAAAGCGGGTCTTTTTTTAAATATGTCCCTCATCCGGAGTTCTTATAATTGTATCTCTATCCTCGGGAACTAATTTATCAGGAAAATGAATCATAATATTATCGTCATTTTCCAGTCTTTCTTGCAGTATTTCAATATCAATTTCGGGTAATGGCTTATCAGTTTCCAACGATAAAGCGACCGCCTCTGCCGCCGCCTGACCTGTTAAAATAGCAACAGGAATAACCCTGACAACGCCCCATGCATAGCCCTCGCCCGAAGCCGAGCGCCCTGCAGTTATAATGTTCGGGAAATCATTATTTATAAGGCATCTATATGGGATTTCATAAAGAAAATCCCTGCGGTCAAAATCATTTATCGCACATATGGAATCCTCAAAATGCTTATATCTATCTTCTTCTTTAAGGGTGTATTCCCCGTCGATATGGCAGGTCTGTCTGAAATCAGGCATATGCGGCAAGGTTACTATATCACGGCTTTTTGGGTCATCCTTTTTAAGCTTTTCTAATAAGAATAACTGATTATCAACAAGATAATCGGTAACATCCTCAACCGTTGTTCCCGACCAAAGCGGTTTATCCTCGGGCTGATTATGACCGTAAAGATTTATATTGCCAGCGTAATACCAACTCGTTGCATACTTGATATCCTGCTTTTCATAGGCTTTTTTGCAGGAATCAAGGGAAATTTTATAGCTGATATAGGTGTAATAATTTTCACCAAGAACAGTTGGAACACCGCTTCTTCTTAAAATATCGGCATCGCCTGTTACATCAATTATTCTTTTGCACTCATAATATTCCTTGCCCGATTTCGACTCGGTAACAACGCCTTTTACAACGTTGCCTTCCATTACAGGCTCGGTAACAATGCAATCGAAAAGGATATCAACACCAGCGTTTTTAATCATTTCGGTCAACTGAAGCGCAAAAATATTCGGAGAATAACGACAAGTCATTCTGACAAGCGTTGGCTCATTTGGCTCACCGTCTTTCCACTCGTCAGAAATAATGCCAAAGCCATATTTCATACTTTCTCTGAACCACTTATCAGCAAGCCCAAAAATTATCTGCTTTCCCCTGCCGTTACACATTGGAACAAAGTAATTAACAAGCCCCGAGGTCGCAAGACCGCCAAGAACGGTTTGTTTCTCAATAAGGAGAACCTTTAATCCTCTGTTTTTAGCAGTCAGTGCTGCAGCAACACCTGCAACACCGCCGCCTGCAACAATAACATCATATTCGCCTTTTTGTTTTAGTTCGCTAACTATTTTAACGGTTTTTGACATACTGTTACTCCTAAAAGAAAAGCCGCGGTTTTTTCCGCGGCTTAAATATTATTTTGCAAAATCAACAACACGGTTTTCACGGATAAGGTTAACCTTAATCTGACCGGGATAATCAAGATTGTTCTCGATTTCCTTAACTATATCACGTGCGATAAGGGTCATCTGGTCATCGCTCACAGCCTCAGGTTTAAGCATAATTCTTATCTCTCTACCGGCCTGAATAGCGAATGATGTATCAACACCTTCAAAGGAATTGGCGATTTCCTCTAACTTTTCAAGACGCTTGATATAGCTTTCGATATTTTCTCTTCTAGCTCCGGGTCTTGCCGCAGATATTGCATCAGCTGCCTGAACAAGACAAGCGATAACGGTCTTTGCCTCAACATCTCCATGATGAGCATGGATTGCATGAACAACCGCATCGTTTTCCTTATATTTTTTAGCAACCTCAACACCGAGCTGAATATGCGAGCCCTCTTGCTCATGGTCAATAGCCTTACCAATGTCATGTAAAAGACCGGCTCTCTTGGCGAGAGAAACATCCTCTCCGAGTTCAGCCGCCATAAGACCTGCAAGATGGCAAACCTCTAACGAATGGTTAAGAACATTCTGTCCATAGCTCGTTCTGTAATGCAAGCGGCCGATAAGCTTTACAAGCTCGGGATGCATACTGTGAACACCTGCATCAAGTAATGCCCTCTCGCCTTCGCGCTTAATGGTTCTGTCAACCTCGGCTCTTGCCTTTTCAACAGTTTCTTCGATGCGCGCAGGGTGAATTCTACCGTCAACAATAAGCTTTTCAAGAGCAACCCTTGCAATCTCACGGCGGACGGGTTCAAAGCTTGAAACAGTAATTGCTTCGGGAGTATCATCGATAATCAAATCAACTCCTGTTGCGGTTTCAAGGGCACGGATATTGCGGCCCTCACGACCGATTATTCGACCCTTCATTTCATCGTTAGGTAATGCAACAACCGAAACGGTTGCTTCTGAAGAATGGTCAGCAGCGCAACGCTGAATTGCCATAGAAATAAGCTCTCTTGCATGAGTATCAGCCTCTTCCTTAAGCTGCTGGTCATACTCGGCAATTTTCATTGCCTTTTCATGCTGTAATTCGCCGTCAAGCATAGTTAAAAGCTGATTTTTAGCCTGCTCTGCGGTATAACCCGAAATTTTTTCAAGCATATCGAACTGACTTTTTTTGAGTTGCTCAGCCTCCTGCATACGCTCATCAACAACTCTTGCTTTTTCTGCAATCTTTTCTTCTTTTGTTTCAAGGTTCTCAACCTTGCGGTCAATCGCCTCTTCCTTTTGCTGAATTCTGTGCTCCTGTCTTTGAACCTCTGCGCGACGCTCACGGAGCTCTTTTTCGGTTTCGTTTCTAGACCTTATGATTTCATCTTTAGCTTCTAAAATTGCTTCTTTTTTCTTTGCTTCCGCATTTTTCATTGCATCATTAAGAATGCGACGGGCTTCATCCTCAGCCGAGCCAATAGCCGCCTCAGCAGTTCTTTTACGATGCGAAGAACCGAGAATAAATGCGATAACAACAGCGACGAGTGCAACAGCACCCTCCACGATGTACCAAATCATTACGGTACCTCCTTTATATTAAGCCTCAAAGCGCTATCCTCTATCACCCTTTGGCATGAGATGTTCCAAAACGGAACGGTTTTAAAATCGGTTAGAGGGTGCAAAATTATGCCGGGATAGACCCCTCTGCCGATGCATCAGCACAAAGCCAATGCACACGCTATTAAGTCCGGCTGCGTATTCGCCGTATGTAAAAAGACAAATAATTCAATTCGCCAAAATAAGAACAAATTGTCCAATAACATCATTACTATTTTATATCTAACATAATATTATGTCAAGCATATTTTGCATCGAATTGGCAGATGTTGTGGATTTCGCGGTAAAACCTCAGTAATCAGCACAGTTTGTTGTATTTTGGCGAATAATCACAATATTTTTAAAACATTAAAAAATATCTTGAAATGCGTAATACAATTTATTATAATAAGTGTTAATATTGTTTTTATTATTTTTTTAAGTTAGGTGATAAAAGAAATGAACTATTTAGAACTTCATACCGACCAGCTTTTAGCCGAATATGAGGCGGTTAAAAAAGAGTATAAGGAAATTTGTGATAAAGGTCTTAATCTTGATATGTCACGCGGCAAGCCGGGCCCTGACCAATTGGCCATCAGCACAAAAGTTTTAGATGTTGTGAATCATGATCATGGGTTCAGAAGCCGTGATGGAATTGATTGCCGTAACTATGGAG
>JAZOQD010000116.1:0-18956 GCA_045655925.1 Acutalibacteraceae bacterium
TGGCGCAGAAATTTTAAAATGTAAAACTCCTTATGATGAGCTTGATTTTGTTTTTAATAAAATAAAATATCTTGTTCGATGCGAAAATTATCACTATAACGATTTTGTTATTGTTTCGCGCAATAGTGATACCTATTTACAGCTTTGTGCAGATACTGCCGATAAGTATTCTGTTCCTTGCTTTGCAGATAATAAGGTATCACTTTCAACGCTGGTTTTGTCTAAATTTATTTTATCTGCTATTAAGGCTTCTCAGAGCCTTGACTCCGATGATATTTTCTCATATTTAAAAACCGGTCTTACAAGTGTTTCTTATGATGAAATTTGTGAGATTGAAAATTATGCTTTTCTTTGGAGCATCAGCGGCAAAAAATGGCTTAATGAATGGGATATGAATCCAAAAGGCCTTGAATCCGGCGAGCATCTTGATTCTGCCATTTTAGAAAGGCTTAATTCTATAAGAGAAAAAATCATTGTTCCTCTTAATAACTTAAAGTTCAACCTTAAAGGTTCAACGGAGGATATGTCGAGAGCGATTATAAAGTTTATCGAGCAGAATAAGACTATTGATGCTCTAAAATTGCTCACAAATAACTTTGCTCAAAGGGGTGAACTTTCCCTTAGTGATTATCAGCGAAAGGGTTATACCGCATTTATAACAGTTTTGGACAAGCTCGCGGCTTTAGAAATTGATAACATTTCAGTTTCTGAGTTTTATGAGCTTATTTATGCTGCCTTTAAATTTGAAACAGTTTCAGAAATACCGCAAACAAAGGACGAGGTTTTATTTGGCACTGCTGATAGAATTAGACCGTTAAGACCGAAGGTTGTCTTTATTTTGGGCGCTAATCAGGATGTTTTTCCGTCTGCTGTCAGTGAAAAGGGCTTGTTCTCAATTAAAGAACGAAAGGCTTTCAGAGATGCAGAATATGAAATATCGGATTGCGCATTAAATGATTTGAACGATGAGCGTTTTATGTTCTATTATTCTGCGGCTGCTGCAACAGACAAGGTTTATATTCTTTATAGTGAAGCCTCAGCATCGGGTGCAACAGTTTATCCTTCGCCGTTGTTAACTGATATTATAAGACTTTGTAAAAATATAAAGACCTATGATTTTAGTGATAGCTTTAACTATATCCCTGAGGCTAAGCAGCCTGCCTTTGAGAAGCTTGCTTTATCGCTTAATAAAAATGAAAAGCCGTCAAATGAGCTGGCTTCGTATTTTAATAATGATACTGCTTTTTCTAATAAGCTCGATGCTTTGTTAAGGGAAGTTAATAAAGAACCGCTAAAGATTTCAAAAGAAAATGCAACCAAACTTTACGGTGATGATATAGTTCTTACTGCATCAAAGATTGATGCTTATTCAGATTGCAAATTTAAGTTCTTTACTCGCTACGGCCTGGGCGTTAATCCGCCCCAAAAGGTCGATTTTGATGCGATGACAAGAGGTAATATTGTTCATTATGCTTTGGAAATCTTTATGAAAAATCATAAAAAGGATATCGGCACTGTTACTTTAGATGTTATCCGCAAGGAGTCGAGCGAGCTTTGTGATTCATATGTTTTCTCAAAGGTTTCGGATAAAGAAGCTCTTGATGAAAAATTCCTTTATATGTTGTCGGCTGTAAAAGAAATAGTTGTTTTTGTTTTAAATGCTCTTAATAATGAATTTGCACAGAGTGATTTCAAACCGACTGCATTCGAGCTTCCCGTTGGAAAGGGCAAGCCACTAGCACCTATTTCTGCAGAGCTTGAAGACGGAAAATCGGTTAGTCTGAAGGGAGTTATTGACCGAGTTGATGTTGAGAGCTCGGGAAAGGTTAGAATTGTTGACTATAAAACAGGCGGCAAGGATATAAAGGTTGTTGATTTACTTAACGGAATGAATTTGCAGATGCTTCTATATCTTTATGCAGTCGTTAAAAACGGTAAAGAATTACTGGGCGCGATTGAGCCTGCCGGTGTATTCTATTTCCCTGCGATGAGAAGCTATGATTCTAAATCTAACGGCAAATATATCAGAATGAACGGTCTTATTGAAAAGGACGCAGATACTGTTCGAATGATGGAAAAAGAGGCTAAGGGGCATATTGTTCCCGGAACCTTAAGAGAGGGGACAAATTCATTCTATAATAGTGGCGCTCTGCTTGAAAAATCTGATTTTGATGTTATTTTTAAATATTTGGATTATATTTTAAAGGAAATTGGTCAAACAATTTTAAGCGGAAATATTGATGCCGTTCCTTTAAGAATTGACGATAAATCCAAATGCGATTATTGTGATTATAAGAGCATTTGCCGTATTGATTTTGATAACATTTATAAAGAGGCAATTAAGCTGGGGCGCGATAGTAAGGCAGAAGCGCTGGATATTATGCGAAAAGAAACGGAGGAGACGGATAATGGCTAAGGTAATAGAATATACTAATGACCAAAAAAATGCCATGAAAGCCAGTGGAACTGTTTTAGTTTCTGCGGCAGCCGGCTCCGGTAAAACTGCGATTTTAACAGAGCGCGTTGCAAGAAAAATATGCGATAAAAACTCTAAAATCAGTGCGGACAGGCTTTTAATTGTTACTTTTACAAATGATGCGGCTTTTGAGCTTCGTTCAAGGATTACCCAAAACATTGATGAGCGTTGTAAGCAAGAGCCTAATAATCGCTATATTTTAGAGCAGAAGATTTTGTTGCAGAATGCTAAAATCTGCACTATTGACTCATTTTGCATTGCACTTGTTCGCAGATATTTCAGCGTTTTGGGCATCAGTCCTGATTTCATGATAGCCGATAACGCTACTAGTGAAAACATAACCGAAAAGGCTTTAGAAATTGTTTTAAATAAGCATTATTTAGCTCCGGAACCTGATTTTAATAAGCTTTGCAATCTTTTTGCGGCCGAGAGAAGCGACTTTCAGCTAAAATCTGCAATAAAGGATATTTATTTTTCAAGCGAATGTATGTCGCAACCGCAAAAGTGGTTCAACCAAATAGAAAAATCTTATAATTTTTCAGAGCTTGAGGAGTCTTCATATGCGCAAGAGGTTTTAAAGCATATTAAAAATGACCTTTTAGCTTTGCTTGATATTTATAAATTGTTATCTAACGAAATGCGCGATTCTGCATCTGATAAGGCGGTTGCCACTCTTTATGATAACATTGAAAAAATTAAAAATATGTGTTCTTTGGCTGATAGTTGCTCTTGGAATGCATTACTTAATGCTGCTACACAAATTCCAACCTTCAGTAAAACCTTTAGTAAGGATAAAGCTATAAAGGATATTATTGATTTCGTTAACAGTAAGGTCAAATCTGTATTCGGCTCGATAAATAAGCGAATGGTTGGTGAGGCCGATTTTGTTTTTAATCAGCTTAAAGAATCAAAAAATATATGCCTGATGCTAGTAACCTTGGTAAAAGAGTTTGGTGCGGCATATTTTGAAGAATTGCTTTCTAAAAACTGCTTAACCTTTGGAACGGTTGAGCAGTTGGCACTGAAGCTTCTTTGCGATGAAAAGGATGGCGTTCTTGTTCCGTCGGAGTTATCAAAAGAGATTTCCTCTGAATTTGATGAGGTATTAGTTGACGAATACCAGGATAACAATGATTTGCAGGATTCTTTGTTCTTTGCATTATCCGATAGCGGCAAGCATCTCTTCTTTGTTGGTGATGTAAAACAGAGTATTTATGGCTTCAGAAATGCAAGTCCTGAGAATTTTATTCGCTATAAGGAAAGCTTTGAAGAATATTCAGAAGGTTCGGAAAAATCAAAGGTTTTATTAAAATCGAACTTCAGAAGCAAGGATTCTGTCTGCGATTTTGTTAATGCTTTTTGCACCGTCGTTATGCAGAAAGAAACCTGCTCGATGAATTATACTGATGAAGATATTCTTGTTCCTAAAGCCGAATACCCCGAAACCTCGGCACCTTCAGTTGAACTTTTGCTCAATGATTTTTCATCAGTTAATAAAAAGGCGATAGAGGTTGATGCAAAAGCTGTTGCCGATTATATTGAAAGAACAATGAGCGAGGGTAATATTATCCGCGAAAGCAAGACCGTTTTGCGCGCTCCTCGCTATAGTGATTTTACGATTTTACTTCGTTCACCGGGTAATAAGGCGGATTATTATATAAACGCTTTAAAGGAAAAGGGTATTCCTGCAGTTTTTAATTCCGAAAAATTTACTGAAACTGCGGAAATTTTAACCATTACCGAAATGCTTAGAACTATTAGCAACCCATTAAGCGATATTTCTTTGCTTTCTTGCTTAACGTCAGTAGTTTTTGGGTTTACTGCTGATGAAATTGTTGAAATTCGCCATAAAAATAAAAATGTTTCTCTTTATTCAAATGTTGTTTTAGCGGCAGAAAATGGAAATGCTCGTTGTAAGGAATTTTTAGATTTACTCAATTATCTGAGAACAATTTCCGTTACTATGAGCATATCGAGGCTTATTAACGAGATTTATAAAAAGACCTCGTTAATTGAGCTTTTCAGCGCACTGCCCGATGGCGCATTAAGAAAGCAGAACCTGCGCCGATTCATCGTTTTAGCTGAAAGCTATGAAACGAGAGACAGCGCATCTTTAAAGGGCTTTATAAGAGAAATTGAAAAGCTGAATGATAAGGATTTTGGCAACGCCGAAAGCACAAATGCTGATTGTGTTAAAATTTTAAGCTTCCATAAATCTAAAGGCTTACAGTTCCCGATTTGCATTGTTGCTAACCTTAGCGGTCAGTTTAATACAATGGATTTTAAAAACAATTATGCCTTTAATCAGGAGTTGGGTCTTGGCTTAAAGCATATTATTGAAGAAAGCTCCCAAAAAACCGAAACAGTTGCTTTTAACGCTATTATCAGCAGAGAAAAACAAAAGCTTATAGCAGAGGAAATAAGACTTTTATATGTTGCGATGACAAGAGCAGAGGATAGACTTGTTCTTTCCTTATCATCTAATAGTCTTAAGAAAGATATTACCAATGCAACGGTTGAATTAGGCTCATTAGGTCTTGAAACCGGTGTTGCACCTGTTTCCTCGGTAATTTCAGCGTCAAGCTATGCTAAATGGGTGCTTATGACAGCGCTGTTGAAAGATAAAAGCGGAGCAATCGCCAATTATGCCGATTTTTCTCCCTTTGCAATTTTGGGTATTGATGGATTTAAGGTTTCAATACAAGACCCATCTGTTTTTGAAAATGAAAATTTCTCAATCGAAAATGCGGAAAAAGAAAAATTGGTCTTGGACACAACTGTTGATTTTTCTAAAGTTAAAGAAAAGTTTGACTATCAGTATCCCAATATAAACGAAACTGTTGTGCCAAGTAAGGTTTCGGTTACTGAGCTTATAAAAGGCGATGATAATTCCTTCTATTTCTCTGAAAAGCCTGAGTTTATCTCAAAAGCGGGTCTTACTCCTGCCGAGCGCGGCACTGCAGCTCATAAGTTTATGCAGTTTGCAGATTATAATGCCGCAAAGAATGATTTAGAAGCCGAGCTTATAAGGTTAAAAGAATGGGAATTCTTAAGTGAAGCAGAGGCAGATGCTATAGAAACCGATAAGCTTAAAAAATTCTTTAATAGCTCAGTTTTCGCAAGAATTGCCGCTGCAGATAAGGTTTATAGAGAATATAAGTTTATGATTGAATATCCCTATATGGAGAGTAAAACTATTGCTCAAGGTATTGCTGACTGCGTCTTTATTGAAAACGATAAACTTGTTATTCTTGATTTTAAAACCGATAATGTTAAAAGCGCAGACGAATTGGTTGCAAGATATTCAGAACAGCTTAAAATCTATAGCTATGCTTTATCACGCATATTTGATATGACTGTTAAAGAAAGTATACTCTTTTCATTAAAACTCGGTGAGGAAGTGAGAGTCAGTGAATAAAACAAATGCCATGAGAATACTCGATAAAGCAGGCATTTCATATAAGACAATTACTTATACTCCTGATGATAACGATTTATCGGGTGTTCATATTGCCGAGCAAACAGGACTTAATCCTGATATTATGTTTAAAACCTTAGTGGCAAGGGGAGATAATAATTCTTTCGCAGTATTCTGTATTCCCGTTGCCGCTGAATTAGACCTTAAAAAGTGTGCCGCAGTATCGGGTAATAAAAGGATTGAGCTTTTGGCAGTTAAGGAATTGCTTTCAATTACCGGATATATAAGGGGCGGTTGCTCACCGATAGGTATGAAAAAACAGTTTCCAACCTATTTTGATGAAACTGCCTCGCTTTATAACGAAATTACCGTTAGTGCAGGTGTAAAGGGTTGCCAGCTAATGCTGTCCTCAAAAGAGGTAACTGAGTTTGTTGGCGCAAAGCTCTGCGATATTTTAAGGTATTAAAAAAAGACCGAACGGTTATCCGTTCGGTCTTTTTGCTTTAAGTTTTAAACCCGCCCTGCCGTAAACTGCCGTTAATAACCTGCAAATAGCAGGTGGGTGCCATCCCTGCAGCTTTGTGCTTCCAACGTCCGCTAAAAAGCGGGAGGCCTGCATACCCACTGCAGGAGCATAAGCTCCCGATAAATAGCTTGTAGGGTTATAAGGAAAGTATTCGCGAACAGGGCAGGCGGTGAAATCAAAAATTAGTCCTTAACCTCGATTTCAAAAAGGTCCTGAAGTCTGTCAGTAAAGGCATCGGCAATCATATCGTATTCATCATCGTCTTCAATTTCCTCGAAAAACTCTTCGCCGTTTTCCTCCGAGACCTTTAAAACAACAAGCTCGCCGCTGTCATCAAGCATTGCTTTGGGGTCATCAAAAACGGGGAGAAGGGCAATATATCTTGAATCATCGGTTTCAATTCTATCGAGAACTTCAAAGGTATACTCCTTGCCGTCATCGTCTTCTAAAGTGATAATATCGGGATTGTATTCTTCAGCCATAATTAGTATCTCCAATCAAAAGTAGTGCATACATTTATTTTAACCTTTTTTGAAGCAATAGTCAATAGTTATTAGAATATAGTAAAAACATTTAAAAAAATTAAAAATTGTGTATAAAAACTGTTGACAAATGCCAAAACATATGCTATTATAAAGACACAGAAGAGAGAGTGAAAGAAAGATAGTAAGAAATGAAAGTGAGGGCTGACGATGAAATCAGAGGAAATCTTCCACGCCGGCCTGTGTGCGGCCTAGGCACACAACTCCATAATATCTTAAGAGGATGGTGGTCTATTAAAATGATTTACAAATTCTTAAGACAGTATAGAGTGAACGAAGAATAGGATAAGGTGGGTCCAATGTATTAAGTAAATAAAGGCTACTCCATAATGGAGTAGCCTTTTCTTTTTGTTAAAAAATAATGGGTTGAAGCTGCCTTGAATTTAATGTGGCTAGTGCTGCGCCGGGTATAAGACTAAAATCTGCGATGGCAGAGCGGGGTTTACCCTCGGGCATATCCTGAGAGAACGGAACAAAATATATATTTTTGTAATTAAGAAGCGTTCCGATATTTTTACCTGCTGCTGCCAAAGCATCGTTAGTTGAAACAGCGATTAACAACGGCCTCTCGTTGCGAAGATGCGCCTTTGCGGCCATTGTAACTGAAGTATCGGTTATGCCGTAGGCCAATTTTGCTAAAGTGTTTCCCGTGCAGGGCGCAATAATAAGCAGGTCAAGCAAAGCTTTTGGGCCAATAGGCTCCGCTTCTTTAATAGTATGAATAATTTTGTTGCCGCTTATTTCTTCAACGCGGCTTATAAATTCGGCAGCAGTGCCGAATCTTGTATCAGTATTATAAACGGTTTCAGACATTATGGGTAAAACATTGTGTCCAAGCTCTTTTAGTGCTTTTATTTGCTCTATGGCGGTTTTTAATGTGCAGAAAGAGCCGCATAATGCAAAACCGATAGTTTTATTTTGCATGGACCTTCCTCCGTTTAATTTCGACTATTGAAGCAGTAATTCATAATCTCTTCAGTAATGAAAGTTCCTGCTTTTTTCGGTGAATATCTGCCGGGCAGGCTACTGCAAAGCATAGCGTTTAAGCCATATTTTTTAGCAGTTTCAAAATCGGTTCCCGAATCAGTTGCAAGGTCTTCTATAAATGCAGTTTTGTTGCAGTTGGAGAAAAAAGCATCGTCCATAATAGGAAAGGGAACGGTATTAAAAATATAATCAAAATCGTTTGCAAATTCGCGGCATCTGTTTGTGCTAAGACTTTTAAAGCCTTCAGATTCAATTACCGCCAAGCAGTCTCTGCTCCTTGAGGTTGCGGTAACATCAGAGCCGAGAGCTTTTAGATATCTCGATAATATTTTGCCGATTCTGCCATAACCAATTACCAAAGATTTTGAACCAAAAAGAGCATTTTTAGTTTCAACTATCGCAATAGCAATAGCGGCTTCAGCGGTTAAGACTGCATTTTTAACCGTTAAAGCTTCACTTTTATAATAGTCGTAAAACTCTATTTTTTCTTGTTTAAGCACCTTTTCTAAGTCCGCAAATATAATTCCGCCAAATACAAGCCGAGGCTTTAAATCAATAATATCATGCAAAATTATTTTTTCGTCCGATAAAGGAGCATTTACTGAAATAGAGTCACGTGAAACAGGTAGCGGTAAAATTATAGCATCAGAGCCATTTATTGCTTTAGCTAAAGATTCTGCTTCAATTAGCCCGTCATTTTTTCCTAACCCAAAGGTTATAACCTCGTTTAGCTTTGATTTAAGATTTCTTGCAATAATAATTTGACGCAGGTCTCCACCGATAATAGCAAATCTCATTGTTTCCTCCGAGTAGCTGAATTAGAAAGTTAAAAATCTTTCAATATATCTTATGAATACCTGCGTCAATTGTCTACTTAAAAGTTTTTAGACACATATTCTATTAAATTTTCTTTTATGTTTTCTTTAGGGTTGTCGATTACATATAGTAATACAAAGTTTAAAATTTTTCCTATTTCTCGGCCCTTGTAGCCTAAGGCTTCTATATCATTACCATCAATATTCAGCATTGAAAGGCAATAAGGCTCGTTTGAACTTAAAATGTCATCCAATGTCTTTATTTTGTCTTCTCCTAAATATTCAAGATATGTTCTGACATTTTCTACTGAGCAATATTTAAGCATTCTTTTAATATCGGCCCTTGTTTCATAAGGGGATGCAAAGAGTTCATCAAACTGGTTAGTATCAACCACTGTTTTTTTATCTGATTTTAATCGCATCAAAATGGTGGTAGTATTAAGTCTTAGGGTATTTTTTAAATATGCAAATCTAAAAGCAAAGATTTTGGGTAAGGCTTCAACTTCTTTAGGTATTTCGGTATTGTTAAACATTAAAAAATTAAATGCACCATGTTTAATTAGTGGGTTTATTGCAGTTGGTTTATCTGCAATTAAAGTCTTTTTAAATTCTGAGAAAATTCTCTCTCTGCTCAATTTTGTGAGTAAATATGAATATCTGATTGCGGCAGAAAAGGTGTTTTCTTCTATCTCAAATCCCAATTGAGCTGAAAACCTGAAGGCTCTTAATATTCTTAAAGCATCTTCATAATAGCGCTTTCCAGGGTCGCCGATAGCGCGAATGGTTTTCAAAGCAATATCATTTCTACCGCAAAGAGGGTCATAGATATCGGTTTTGGGATTATAGCAAATAGCGTTAATGGTAAAATCTCTGCGAGATAAATCAGCATCAATGCTTGCTATAAATTCAACCGATTCAGGTGAGCGATGGTCGGAATAATCACCATCACTCCTATAGGTTGTAACCTCTAAATTTTCATCATCAATAACAACTGTTACAGTTCCATGGTCAATGCCTGTCGGAATTGTTTTGGGGAAAAGATTTATAACATCATCCGGTGTAGCATTGGTTGTGATATCAAAATCGCCGGGTTCTAATCCCATAAGTATATCTCTTATAGCACCGCCAACAATGTAGCATTCAAAACCGGCATTTTCCAGAGTTTCTATACATTTTTTTGCGCCATTGGAAATTTTTTCAATCATTTTTTCACCAAATTTCATTTTTGTTGTTT
The DNA here is from genome assembly GCA_045655925.1 of Acutalibacteraceae bacterium. GTDB lineage: Bacteria > Bacillota > Clostridia > Oscillospirales > Acutalibacteraceae > UMGS172. Next base: position 9,999 of record JAZOQD010000116.1, read on the forward strand.
ATTTTTCATTTAAAAGATTATATAATGAATAGGTAATTATAAGTTAACGAATTTAAAGGAAGTGCGCAGTTTGAAGAAATCAGATATTAACGACAATCTGCTTTTGTCAGCCAAAAAAATTCATATGATTGGCATTGGTGGTTCAGGTATGTGCCCCTTAGCTGAAATTTTGCATAGCAAGGGCTATACTTTAACCGGCTCCGATGTTAATGAAAGCGACCCTTTAAAGCGTATAAGAGCACTTGGTATTGAAGTTTTTATGGGTCATAACCCTTCTAATGTTAATGGCGCAGATTTAGTTGTTTATTCTGCGGCAATATCAAAGGATAACCCCGAGCTTTTGGAATGCAAAAGATTATCAATTCCGATAATGGAGCGTTCAAAGCTGCTTGGCGCAATAACAAGAAAATTTGATAGAGTTATAGGAGTTGCAGGAACCCACGGTAAGACAACAACAACCTCTGCCATAACTCAGATGCTGTTAGTCAATAATCTTGACCCAACAGCAGTTATCGGCGGCAGATTGCCGATGATAAATGCCAACGGTATAGCAGGCAACTCTGAGTTTATGGTTTGCGAGTCTTGTGAGTTTGTTGATACATTTTTAGAGCTTTCTCCCGATTTGGCGGTTCTGCTTAATATTGATAATGACCATCTTGATTATTTTAAAACAATGGATAATCTCGTTGCATCTTTCTCCAAGTTTATCAATATGGCAAGCATTGCGGTTATCAACGGTGATGACCCGCTTTGCAAAAAAGCGGCAGATGGTTATAAAGGTGAAATAATAACCTTTGGAACCGAACCTCATAACGATTATACAGCATCTAATATATCTCTTGCAAGTGCAGGTTATAAATTTGATGTTAATTTTAAAGGAGAAAAGCTCTTTTCTTTAGAACTCTCGGTTCCCGGTAAGCATAATGTTATGAACATGCTTTCAGCAGTTGCTGTTGGAAAATACTATGGTCTTTCTGATGATGAGGTTAAAAGAGGTATTGAATCCTTTGGCGGCGCGGGAAGAAGATTTGAAAAAATTTGCTTTAATAAAGGCATAACCGTTATTGACGACTATGCTCATCACCCAACCGAGATAAAGGCAACCTTAGAATCGGGCAAAATGCTGCAGTTTAATAATGTTATTGCGGTTTTCCAACCCTTTACTTTTTCAAGAACTGAACTATTGAAAAATGAGTTCATTAATGCTTTATCAGCGGCCGATAAGGTGGTTTTAATGCCGATAATGGGCTCAAGAGAAATAAATACTACCGGAATTTCTTCCGATGATTTAGCTAACGGTCTTAAATGCGCCTATGTGGTTGAAAACCACAGGGAAGCTGCCGAAAAAGCGCTGAGTATTGCAAATAGCGGCGATGTTATAATAACTATGGGCGGTGGAGATATTTATAAATCTGCCTATATTATGAGGGACATTTTAAAAGACTGAATTTTATCTTTATATACCGACTGAAATTTTCTGATTTCGGTCGGTATTTTTTTATTTTAAGTATATCAGCAGGTGTTGCAACATAGATTTAAAAAGAAAGGTTGGACTTGCTGTGGAAAATAAAAGAAACAATAAAGCATATTTTGAGGTCATTACATATTTGCCCGAAAGACTGAGAGTTTTACTTAATAATTTACCTTTAAAAATAATTGATAATTTAACTGAAATCAGACTCAGAGCTTTAAGACCTGTTACCTTAACAGTTAATAGCCAAAATCTTTTTTTATCCAATAGCGGAAATGTTTGCTATCTATTTCAAAATGGACTTTTTTCTTTAACCTCAGAGGAAATTAACGAAACCTTTACTGTAGCTTGTGATTATTCGGTTTACGCCTTTCAAGAACAGATTAAAGAGGGTTTTATAACTTTAAAAAACGGTTGCAGGGTTGGATTTTCGGGAACTGCCGTTTATGAAAATGAAAAATTTATAAGATTTAAAAATATTTCTTCAATGAATTTCAGAATAGCTAAGGAATATAAAAACTGCGCTTTAGATTTAGTTAAAGAAATAAACGGCGGAATGCTGATTGCAGGACCTCCGTTATCAGGTAAAACAACCATACTTCGCGATTTAGTCCGACTTATTTCAACCGGTATCAGAACCGAGCGTAAACGAATTGCGCTAATTGACTCAAGAAATGAGATAGCTGCGGTAAAAAAAGGGGAACCGCAAATGGATATAGGTCCGCTTACTGATGTTCTAACCTCTGTTGAAAAGTTAAAAGGAATAGATATTGCTTTAAGAACCTTAAGTCCAGAGATAATTGCTTTTGATGAGATTACTGACCCTTTGGAAGCTAAGGCGGTAAGTCAAGGCTTTTTTACGGGTGTTCAGTTACTATCAACTGTTCATGCAGGGTCAATAGATGAGCTTTATAAAAGAGAACCGATTTTTATACTCACTAAAATCGGTGCAGTTAAAAAAATAGCGTTCATCGAGCATCTTAATGCAAAACCGATTATTATTTCTCAGCCATTCTTTAAGGAAAATAACGAGCAAATAAAATGCGTGATTTAAAGGAAATTTTATGAAAATCATAGGTATTTCAGTTATATGCTTTGCGGTTGCTTCATACGGCTTTTTATATACGCTTTCAATATCTTTTAGAATAAAAGCCTTGAGCGAAATGATTGAGTTTAACTTATATTTTAAAAACAATATCCGCTTTAAATCTGACGATATTATTTCTTTATTTAAAGATTTCAAGCCAAAATATAATACTTTCCTTAAAGCCTACAGTAATAATTTTGATTTACATATTAAAGAATCGTCGCTCAATGAGGCGGAAACGGCCGCTATAAGCGCGTTTTTGAGTGAACTTGGGAAAAGTGACGTTATTGGGCAAACGGAGCATTGCGAGCATTATATAACCATATTTCAAAGACTAAAAGACGATGCAAAATCAGAACTTATTGAAAAGGGAAGACTTTCAAAAAGCTTATCCTTACTCGCATCTGCTGCGCTTTTTATATTACTGATCTAATTAATGCGAGGAGAGTTAATAATGGATGTTGATTTCATTTTTCAGGTTGCAGGAATTGGTATTATTGTAGCGGTTTTAAACCAACTGCTTGTCCGCTCTGGTCGCGAGGAACAGGCTATGCTTACAACCTTGGCAGGACTAATCGTTGTTCTTGTTATGGTTGTATCGGAAATCGGCAATCTTTTTGAAACCATAAAATCGGTGTTCGGACTGTGAACGCTTTATACATGGTTATCGGAATTGCGCTTTTTTCTGCCGTTGCAGGACTTTTTGTAAAACAGTATAGACCTGAGTTGGCTCTTGTAATAAGTCTAGCTGCAGGGGCGGTTTTGCTTGTTATTTTAGTCGTTTTTATTGGGAAAATAGGGAACGAGCTAAAGGAAATTTTTGAAAACATCGGCGCTGATTCAACTATTTTTACCGCAGTTTTCAAATCAATGGGAATATGCTACCTTGCTAAGTTTGCAACGGATGTTTGTAAGGACTTTGGGCAAAACTCGTTAGCAGGAAAAATTGAGCTTGCCGGTAAAATCAGTGTTGCGATTATAACTCTTCCGCTTGTTAAAGAGATTTTAAAGGTTGCTCTGGAGCTGATAGGATGAAAAATGCTTTATGTATTTTAGTTGCGTTGTTTTTAATTTTATTTGTTCCGATTGTTAGTGCAAAGGAAATGGACGTTGATAAAATTTTAGAGGAGCAATTAGATGTTAGCGGCGCTAAGGAGCTTTCGGATGCTTTGCCTGAAGATATAAAAGAAATACTTGATGATTTTCAGATTGGAGATTTGATTGATAACAACGAAACGCTATCACTTGAATCTGTTTTAAAAAATATATTAAATCTTGTAAAGCTTGAATTTTCAGAGCCGATTGCCTGCGGATTTTCGGTTTTGGCGTTGTTGCTTGCAGCATCTATGTTTAGTTCGTTTAGCGATGAAAATAAAACACTTCATTATGCAGTTACTGTTGGTATAACTGCTGCGGCAGTTGTTCCTGCGGCAAAGTTAATTATTAGCGTCAGTTCGGCCATTAAATCTTTTGGAACCTTTATGGTGTCTTTTGTTCCGATTTATGCAGGTATTTTGGCGTCTTCAAGTAAGCCTTTAACTGCGGCAGGTTATTCTTCTTTAATGCTGTTAGCCGCAGAAATCATAAATCTTATCTCAACCTTTTTGCTTATTCCTTTATCAAGTATGCAGTTATCTTTTGGTGTTTGCAGTCCTATTTCTTTAGGGGTAGATATATCGCAAATAGGCTCAATGATTAAAAAATTTTCAATGTGGCTACTATCGGTTTTAACAACCTTTTTGCTAGGTTTTCTAAGTGTTCAAACATTAATTAGCGGTCCAAAAGATAATTTGGCATCCAGAACTGCTAAATTTGTTGCAGGAACGGCAATTCCCGTTGTTGGACCAACCGTCAGTGAGGCTATGAACATAATAAAAGGTTGCTTAAATCTACTAAGCTCTTCGGTTTTAATATATGGAGTAATAGCTGTGGCTTTAATTCTGCTTCCGATTTTACTTAAGCTAATAATATGGCGCGTTGTTTTAAATGTATGCTCATTTTCTGCATCAACTTTAGCGCTTAAAACGCCCGCAGATTTACTTAAATCAATTGATTCGGTTTTTGCATTTTTAATAGGCATTTTAATTCTTTTCTTGTTTTTATTTTTAATTTCTCTAACAATCGTTTCATTATAAAGAGGTAAAATGGATACTTTAAAAGAAATAATTTCTGTAGTTTCGGTTTCATCTGTAATTTTCGGCGTTATTATGCTGCTTTGTCCTGAGGGAATATTTTCAAAATCCTTTAAAAACGCCGTCGGTATAGCGGTTATTGCAACAATTGTATTCAGTATAGCCGGCATTAAAAATATTTCGTTTAACTTTGATAAATTTGATATTAACAGTAATCTCAGTTTAACCGCGGCTAACGAGCTTAAAAGTATAGAAGCAATTAGCGCTTGCAAGGCTTATATAAACGATGTTTTTGAATCAAATAATATAAAACATGTCAATATCTCGGTTTCTACTAATATTTCGGATTCAGGCAGCATATTTATAAATGAAATCAATATTTCTTGTAATAAAAATGATGGCCCAAAAATTAAAACCTTACTTAAGGATATTGGGGTAAAGGTTATCGTAACTGAAAGGGAATAAAATGGAATTTGAAAAAATTAAAACTAAGATTTACGAAAAACTACCTAAAAACAAATATCTATTACTCGTTATTTTAGGTGTAATTGGTATAATAATCATCATGTTGTCATCGTTAAAGGATAACGATAGTAGTCAGGTTAATATTAACACTGTAAAAGATGAGGACAAATATGTTGAAATGCTGGAATCTAAGCTTGAAAATATGGTTTCGAATATGCTCGGAGGGTCAGAGGTTTCGGTTTTAGTTACTTTAGACAGCGGAACAGAATACATATATGCGAGTGAATATAAAACAGATGTTGGCGTTAAGGAAATCGGTTCGGAATCTAAGAAAGAACAGAGCGATAGCAATCAAAAAACCTACGTAATAGTTAAAGATGCAAATGGGGCTGAAAGCGCATTGATAGTTCAGACCAAGATGCCCGTTATAAGAGGTGTTGTTATTGTTTGCGAGGACGGGCAGACGGCTTCGGTATCTGTTGCAGTTAAGGCAGCTGTCAAATCCGCGCTTAATATTGATGCGGAAAAAATATGTATAATCGGCAGATATTAGAAAGGAGTTTTTATAAATGAAAAAAGGAAAGGTTTTCTCTAAAAGACATATTGTTCTTGCATCAATGGTGCTTATGCTTGCGGCGGCAGTATGGCTTAATATGAAATATTCATCATTTGATAGCCTTAAAACCGAGAGTGGAAATTATGGTTCGGGGAATTATCTTAATGACGATAAGAATTTAGGTGAAGCCATTGAAACGGGCGCAAATACTGATTTTTTGGTCTCATCAAAGTCAGAACGGGATAATAAACGAACAGAGCTGATTGCCGACCTTACAAAGAAAATCAATGATTCATCAATAGATGAAGCTTTAAAAAAGCAATCACTTTCAGAACTGACTGCAATAGCCGATAATGCTACTAAAGAGAAGTCCATTGAAACTGTTTTAAAGGCTAAAGGTTTTACAAATTGCCTTGCAATTATTTCTTCAGAATCGGTATCAGTAATTGTTAAAAAAGATAAGCTTTTACAAAGCGAAACACTGCAGATTCAGGATGCAGTTAAGTCTCAAACCGATGTTTCGTTAGAAAAAATTAAAATAATCACAGTTAAATAGTTGCGATATTTAAAAATTGTGGTATAATATAAATCAAGAATAATAAAATTTGCCTTTTTGGAGGAAAAATAAATGAACAATACTGAGAGAAGCGGTCTTGCTATAAACCATGAAGCAACTGTAAAAATTGCCGCCATTGCAACAATGGAGGTTGAAGGTGTTGCATCTTTGGGCAGAAGGCCTATTGAACTTTCTAATATCAAGAGCTTTTTAAGTGGTAATAGAAATGACCATTCAACTGCAATCGGTCTTTCGGTTGATAACGGTGCATTGCTTCTTAATGTTTATATCAATGTCAGAGATGATGTTAAGGTTAAAGCCGTTGCAGAAGAGGTTCAGAAAAATGTTAAGGATAAGGTTCAGAGTATGACCGGTAACGCTGTTGCCCGTGTTAACGTTTATGTTGATGATATGGTTATAACTGAAAAAGATTAAAGTTAAAGGCAGTCGTTTTTAACGACTGCCTTATATATATTAAAGGGGCGGGTTCGGTATTTCTGTGGACTAACCGCGGTTGTCGCCGTTTGATGCCCCTGTAATATTTTATGAATATTAAAATAAAGTGATACAAAAGAGTTTAGTTATGGAAAATATTATTCTTAATAAAAAAGATTATTCCTTAGGCGGCATTTTGTTTTTACCGCATAATGTAACCGATGCCCCTTTAATTATTTACCTTCATGGTGCAGGTGAAAGAGGTCAAAACGAAGAGCATCTTTTTAAGCATGGAATACCTAAGCTGATAAGTGAGGGCAGAGAATTTCCTGCAATTATCCTTTCTCCCCAATGCCCCGGAGATTTTGTTTGGAATAATGTTGTAAGAGAACTTAAAGAAATGATAGATAAGGTTGTCGAGCAATTTGAAGTTAAACCTGACAGAATTTCTATTACCGGTTCAAGTATGGGCGGATTTGGAACCTTTGAAATGGCGCTGACATATACGGCATTTTTTGCTATGGCTGCACCCGTTGCAGGCGGTGGATTATCCTGGAGAGCGCCTAATCTTCGCAAAACGCCTATTCTAGCTTACCATGGTGCTGTTGATACGGCAGTTCCGCCGATTTATTCGGAACTTATGGTTAATTCAACAAATAAATCCGGCGGTAAAGCTGAACTTACTCTTTTAGAAGGTTTAGGCCATAATGACGGAATTGATTTTGCTTATAGAAATACCGATTTGATTGAAAAACTGATTATTGCCAGAAGAACAGATTTTGAGCCGGTTCCTGAATTTTTGAGTTCAATGTTTTAAAATTAAAAGCCAAAGCATAATGCTTTGGCTTTTTGTTATTTAGAGGTTAAAATTTTCTTTTCTCTATATTTTGAAGGTGTTTTGCCCGTGCTTTTTAAAAAGGCTCGCGAGAAGTTAGAAAACGAGCCAAAACCGCTTAAATAGCATATTTCGGTTATCGGAATATCGGTAGAAATAAGTAGATTCTTTGCATATCTTATTCTATGAATTGTAACATAGTCGGTAAACTTATAACCCGTAGTATTTTTAATTTTTTCGCTCAAATAATTAGGGTTTAAGTAGGCCGCCTTTGCAACCTCAACTAATGAGCATTCCTCTCTAAAATGCCTCCTTATATAGTTGATTGCATTATCAATATTTCCTCCTGCACTTGCAATTGCAATGGTTTCGCTTGTTGCTCTTAAAAGAGCGATAATAAGGCATTCAAACATACATTTAATAAATCTTGCGCTGTTTTCATCGCTCTTTTCTGATTCGGCAGTTAATGAATCCAAATAGGGAATTATATCTCTTAATTGTTCATCGGTAAGGGTTAAATTTGCTTTTTGAATGTGTTTTAAAATGCTGTAATCAACAGTATCGGCCAAAACATCTTCAGTAAATTCAATATTATAAAGTGTTATTGGCTCATAGGTGTTTAGAGAATGAATATCTGCAGGGGTAAGCAAACGGACCGAGCCTTTTTCTAACGGAACTTTATTACCGTTTAATATTTCATAACCACTGCCGCTTACCGTTATTTCTATCTCAAAATAATCATGTCCGTGCATACGAAAATCAGTTTTAAGATGCTTTCTTCTTGAGATTAAGTAATTATTTTTTATAAGATAAGAATGATTCTTTAAAATGGTCGTCTTGTTATTCATTTTCATCACCGAATACATTTTACCAACTAAAATGCCAAAATTCAATATCAATCTGAAATTTTGCAATATTTTATGAAAATTTAAGTTTCTTTATTTTGTTATCTAATGTATATTTAAAATATGAAATGAAAGGGGAACAATTATGGAACTTATAAAAAGCCTTAACGGAAAATGGGAACTTTATTTCTATGATGCATCTGATGGCAAGGAGAAAACCCTTGCTGATATCCAAAGCGGTGAGTTAAAGCCGATTGCTGCCACTGTTCCGGGCAATGTTGAATTTGATCTTGCCGAGGTTGGTTTATTGCCTAAGGATATGTATCATGGAATGAACACCGCTTTAGCATTTGACTACGAAAAATATGATTGGTGGTTCAAAAAAGAGTTCCACTCCGTTGAATTAAAAGATGGAGAAAAAGCCATTCTTCGCTATGAGGGTGTTGATACAATTGCCGATTATTATTTAAACGGTGAGCTTGTTTCATCATCTGCGAATTTCTATATTCCTCATGATATTGATATTACCGATAAAATGCTTGATAATAACATTTTATATGTTCATATTCATTCTTC
>JAZOQD010000117.1:0-2037 GCA_045655925.1 Acutalibacteraceae bacterium
TTGTATCGGTTGCGTTGCTAATGGTATCCCCGAAAGAGTAGCAGAGCAGATATTTGACGATATGTCGGCATTCAGCTCCTACGCCTTTAATAAAGTCGGAGGCCAAGCGGTCTTAGGAAGACAAATTAAATCCTCAACTCCTTGGCTCACAGAACGACATGGCTACGATCCGACTTGGTTTCTTGTATCGGTTGCGTTGCTAATGGTATCCCCGAAAGAGTAGCAGAGCAGATATTTGACGATATGTCGGCATTCAGCTCCTACGCCTTTAATAAATCTCATGCCGCGGCTTATGCCTATGTTGCTTATCAGACCGCCTTTTTAAAATGCCATTATGAAAAGCAATATATGTCGGCTCTTATGACAAGTGTTTTAGACAATCAGGCAAAATTAGGCAAATATACTGCTGAGGTTCAGAAAAATGGCATAAGCGTTTTGCCGCCCGATATAAATCTTAGCGACCGCAATTTTACTCCTGCAAAGGACGGTATAAGATTCGGCCTTTTAGCTATAAGAAACGTTGGCAGAAATTTGGTTGAGGCGCTTATTGATGAGAGAACTAAAAACGGAAGCTTTAAATCGGTTTATGATTTCTTTGACAGAATGTTTGGCTCCGATTTAAACCGCAGAGCCGCCGAAAGCCTTATAAAAAGCGGTGCTTTCGATAGCTTTAATATGACTCGCCGTCAGCTTTTGCAGGGAGTAGAGGGACTTATGCTAAGCATTGAGGGAAAAAAGAAATATACCCTAGGCGGTCAGATGGATTTATTCGGTAGTTTAGAGGGCGTCAGCGGCTCGGATTACGAAATACCCTATGCCGAGGAAATGCCCAAGAGCGAACTGCTCAGCAATGAAAAAGAGGTAACGGGAATGTATATCTCGGGGCATCCGCTTTTAGAGTATAGCCGTAGTTGCTCACTAAAAGGTATGGTTAAAACCTATGACCTTACCGATACTGAGAAAAACGCTAAGTTTGATGGCAACTATGTATCAATAGCGGCTATGATAAGCGGTATTAGAAAAAAACAGACCAAATCCGAGCAGGTTATGGCTATGGTCACTGCCGAGGATGTTTATGGCTCTGTTAATGTTCTTTTGTTCCCGAATGTTTATACTAAGTATATTGCCGAGGTTAAAAACGGCGCTGTTTTAAAGATTTCGGGCAGAGTTTCTTTAAAGGAGTCGGGCGAGGTTGATATTATTTGCGATAAAATTGATAAGCTTATCCCCGATAAAGAATTGCCGCCTGATATTAACGCCGCAGAGCCTCAAAAGGTCAAGAGAGGACTCTATTTAAGGGTTGATTCTTTGAATTCCGAAAAATTTAAAGAGGCAAGATTATGCCTGCGCGCTAATTTTGGAGATTTTCCCGTTATTGTTAAATCGGTAAAGGAAAACAAAGCAGTAATGCTGAAAAGTGATGAATTTGTTACCGTTTGCGATGAACTGGAGCAAAAATTAGAACAAATATTAGGCAAGGAAAATGTTAAAATAATATTATAATATATAGCAAGATTTGACTTAAAATTAGCAATATTTGCTTGACAGAAATCTTGTTTAGTTATATTATGGACAAAGTATTATTATTTAGTTGGTGAAGAAAATGTCTAAAGTTACAGCAATTGGTGTTTTGACCAGTGGAGGAGACGCTCCCGGTATGAATGCCGCAGTTCGTGCGGTTGTCAGAACAGCGATATCTATGGGAATTAAATGCTACGGTATAAGAAGAGGCTATAACGGTCTTATTGAGGGCGATGTTTTTGAAATGTCGGTTCGTGATGTTAGTGATGTTATTCATCGCGGCGGAACTGTTCTTTATACCGCAAGAAGTCCTCTTTTCAAAACCGAAGAGGGTATAAATATGGCTGTTAACACCTGCCGCAAGCTTGGAATAAACGGCATAGTTGTTATCGGTGGAGATGGCTCGTTCAGAGGTGCTATGGACCTTTCTAAGCGCGGAATCCCTTGCATTGGTATCCCCGGAACAATTGATAACGATATCAGTTCAACCGATTATACCATCGGCTTTGATACTGC
>JAZOQD010000118.1:0-17871 GCA_045655925.1 Acutalibacteraceae bacterium
AAGCGCGCTCTCTTAGAGCCGGACTTTGCTCCCGAAGAGGAAAAATGGCTTGGCGAATATTTCTTAAAAGAGTATAATGCTCCGATTGTTTTTGTTACTCATTATCCCGAGGTTAAGCGTCCCTTCTATACTATGGAGGACCCCGAAGACCCGAGATATACCTTATCTTTCGATATGCTTCTTAACGGCCTTGAGGTTACAACCGGTGGCCAGCGTATCCATGATTATGAGCAGCAGGTTGCAAAGATGAAGCGCAGAGGAATGGATATTGAGCAGTTTGAGGATTACCTCACTATGCATAAATACGGTATGCCGCCTCACGGTGGTATGGGTCTTGGTCTTGAGCGCATTGTTCAGAATATTTTAGGACTCGACAATATTAAGCAGGCAACCGCATTCCCCCGTGACCGTGACAGACTGCGCCCGTAATATTTCCAAAATTCAAAAGCAGAGTGGCAAACGCTACTCTGCTTTTTTGGTTTTATCCTTTGTAAATAGATTTACAACGCCAAAAATAATCAAAAATGCGGCAAAAATTTTTGATAGATATTGAGTTTCTATTGCTTTTGCAATGAAATATCCGCCCAACGCGCCAATTGAGCCAAAAAGCCACATTTTAAAAACGATTTTCCATTCGATTTGCTTTTTAATTGCATAGATTATTATGGCAATAAGCCCTGTTGGGAGAAAAAAGATGAGGTTTATGCCCTGAGCAGTCAATTGGTCAATAGAGGAAAAGGCGGTAAGAAAAACCAAAAGAATTCCGCCGCCTCCAAGCCCCATTCCGCTTAGAGCACCGGCCAAAAAAGAAGCAAAAAGAATAAAAATATTCATTTCAGAAAGAGCCTCACTCCCGCCCAAATTACAAATAAAGCAAAAATCTTTTTTAATATAGAATTTGAAATTTTTGCTAGGAAAATAGTTCCCAAAAAAGAACCGAGAGCACCTAAAGGGATATAGGGCAGGGCATCGGAAACGGTAACCTTGCCTGAGGAAAGATAAAGAATTGCCGAGAAAAGAGAAAGAGGCATTATAACGGCTACTGAATTAGCGTGGGCTTTTTTGCGGTCAAGGCCTTGAGAAGATAAGGTGGGGACGGCAATCATTCCGCCGCCTGCGCCTAACATTCCGTTGATAAATCCTGAAGCAAAGCCGCCTAAGCCAAGTTTGATTTTTTTAACATTTATATCCATAAATTTTACCTTTCAAATATTTCTATTAGTTTTAGCCTTGGAATTTTAATTATGTTAAACAAAAAGGCAATAAAAGGAAATAATAAAAGAAAAATGTTGGCAATAATTTTTCAAAAATAACTTGACAAAACATATTAAGGGGTATTATAATAGGCGAGTCGCTAAGTGCGGCGTAAAATGTGGCGGTGTAGCTCAGTTGGCTAGAGCACTCGGTTCATACCCGATTTGTCGTAGGTTCAAGTCCTATCACCGCTACCAATTCCGGCCCGGTGGTCAAGCGGCTAAGACACCGCCCTTTCACGGCGGTAACACGAGTTCGATTCTCGTCCGGGTCACCAAATAAAAGAGATATGCTTCGGCATATCTCTTTTGTGTTTTTTTTGTTTTCGTTAGAGAATCGAACAGGGCAAACGCTCAGCGTTAAAAACAGTCGGGTGGCTTGTTTTGATGCCCGCGGGCGTGCCGCGAACGGTAGTGAAGCGGGCGATTCTCGTCCGGGTCACCAAAAAAAGCACCTGAACACTGTTCAGGTGCTTTTTTATCCAAGTCGCAGACTTGGCATGGAATCACGCGTTAACGTGCATGGCATCGCCGCAGGCGTATTATATCGCCATAGGTGCATTTTGCGACTTGATGACATACGCGAATCCGTCGCGATTCCATACCGCAACAAGTTGCGGATTCCATACACACCAAAGGTGTGATTTTTGGAGGGAAAATGAAAAGAAATTTATTGCTTCAATATTCTGAAAAACTATCTTGTGAAATAATAGAACTTTGTAAAAAATTCAGTATAGATCGGAATGTTGCATTTCAAATAAAAAAGTCGGCAACAAGCGTTTTTGCTAATATTTCCGAAGCACAGTATCCATAAAGTCTTGCGGATATGTTATCGAAATTTGAGATTGCTCGCAAAGAATGTATGGAGACAGAGAGTTGGTTAAAAATTATATTTTCATCGCAAACTATTGATGAGGCTACATTCAAAAACCACAGGAATTTATGCGGCAGAATCAGAAGAATGTTAACTTCTTCGTGTGTAACTATAGAAAGTAAAATAAACAAGAACATTTAATTATTTTTTTGAAAAAACACCTGCAAAATTTGCGGGTGTTTTAATTTTGTAATTTTTTAAAATAATGTGTAAAAAAGTAGTGAAATTATAAAAGGTTTATGTTATAATCAAAGTGTATAATTATATGCTTATTATAATTTATAATATTATGTGTTATTTTTCAAAAAAGGAGGAGAAGCTGTGAGAAAGAAAATGCTTGCATTTTTAGTGGCATCTATGCTGCTGCTTTGCTCTTGCTCGTTAGGTTTTGATGTTACCGATGCAATCATATCGCCTAAACCGTCCGGCGAGCTTTACGATATACAGCTTGCCCTCGAAAAATATGCTGATGACTCAGTAAAACTTGTTTATCCCACTAAGGGTGAAAACCGTTCTCCCATAATCTTGCGCGATATTGATAAGGACGGTAAGGATGAGGCTTTTGCTTTTTATAGCACCACCACCGATGAAAATACCTCGGTTTTACATATCAACTATATTTGTTGGTTCAATAATGAGTGGATTTCGGTTTCGGATATTGAGGTTGTGGCCTCCGGCGTTGAATCGGTCGATTTCCAGATGCTTGATGATTCGGGTGTTGCTAAAATAGTTGTCTGCTGGAGCAGATTTTCGGATATTGACAGGCATTTCTCAATTTACTCGGTCAATAAGGGCATTATGTCAGAGGTTATAAGCGGAGAATATTCTGTTCTTACAACCTATGACTTTGACTCTGATGGCATAATGGAAATTGCCGCAGTTCATCTTGACCGCGAACTAAAAACCGCAACCGCATCACTTCTTGCTCTTTCAGAATCGGGCTTTAAGGTTACCGGTTCCTGCGAGCTTGACGGAACGGTTACGGGATATTATGAGCCTAAAATTTCCAAGCTTCCTGACGGAAGGCAGGCAATATTCATTGATGCTCAAAAGTCAACCGGAGTTATAACCGAGGTTGTATATTTGAAGGATAAGAAGCTTGTTAATGCTTTTGCATCAAAAAACGGGAAGGTTACCGAGAATTTAAAAACCTTGCGAGCATCAACCGTTTTGTGCGGCGATTATGATAATGACGGTTGCATTGATATTCCTTTAGCATCAAAACTGCCGTTAACGCTCGGAATGACGGAATCAGATGCCGTTTATTTAACAATATGGAACAGGTTTGACGGGAAAGAGTTTATTCCGTTTGCTCAATCGCTTATAAATTATACCGACGGGTATTATTTTAATGTTCCTAATGCTTGGGTTGGCAAGTTTACCGTTTTAAGAAGGCTTGATTTGAAGCAGCGCATTATCTACAGATGGGATGAGGAAACTGCCGAAATCGGCGAAGAAATAATGAGGATACAGCTAATAAGCAAAAATGAATGGAACGATAATTTTGCAAGCTATGAGCAGTATTATGAAATCGCCCGAAATACAGAGTATGTTTATGCCGTTCGCTTTGGTAACAGCGCATTAAACCCCGGCAACCAGTTTGTTACTGAGAATTTTGGCCTTACTGAGTAAAGCGCCTAACCGTTTGATACTAAATAATAAGGAGTTATCAGATGAAGAGAATTTTAATTGTTGAGGATGAGCAGAATATCCGCGAGTTTGAGGTTATAAATCTTCGCCGCGTTGGTTATGAAACGGTTGAAGCAGGCTCGGGCGAGGAGGCTCTTGAAATATATGATAATGACCCATTGGGCTTTGATATAGCGCTTCTTGATATAACAATGCCGGGTATGGACGGGTTTACTCTTTGCAAGGAACTTCGCAAGCGTTCCGAAACGCTTGGAATTATAATGCTGACTGCAAGAACTCAGGAGATGGATAAGGTAAGCGGACTTATGCTTGGCGCTGATGACTATATAACCAAGCCCTTTAGTCCGACCGAGCTTAATGCCCGAATTGATTCGCTCTATCGCAGAATTGAGCTTGTTGAAAATCAGCCTAAAGAAATTTCTGAGGAGATAAGGCACGGCGATTTTGTTCTCAATATGCGCAGACGCACACTTTCTAAAAATGACCGCAACATTGAGTTGACTCAGGTTGAGTTTCAGATTATTGAATATCTTTTTTCCAACCCCGATACTCCGCTTGACAGGGGAGATATTTTAACAAGAGTTTGGGGCGAATCGTATTTCGGCGAAGAAAAGATTGTTGATGTTAATATCAGAAGACTTCGTATGAAGATTGAGGACGAGCCCTCTAACCCACAGCATCTTGTTACTGTCTGGGGTATGGGCTATAAGTGGTGCACTAAGTAAGCAGAGGGGAAATATCCGAATCGCCTCGCACTAATTAATAAGTTTTAGAAATTTTCGGAAAGGAGAGAACAGAATGGATATAAGCCTTAAGTTTAAGAGCATTTCAACAAAATGGTTTTTGAATATACTGCCGATATTTGTTTTGCTTATAGTTCTTTGCATTATAGTTGCTTCTTTAGGTATTTTGAACTATTATGAAGGTCTTATTTCCGATTCTGCGATGCAGTATGTTCGCGATATAAATCTCCTTTCTTTAACCGATAAAGAGGGTTATCCTGACGCCGCAAGAAAATATGTTGAAGAATTTAAATTCAGAGATAAGGTTGAGGTTCAGTTCTTCTCAAACGATGGCGAGATGTTAATAACAACAAATGGCTTTGCGGTTGAAAATCCTTACCCTGAGTTTGTTGATTATAAGGAAGCAGTTGCAAAAAATGAAACTGTTACCTGGCTGGGTAAAAATGATAACGGCGAGAGAGTGCTCGCCATAACCAATATTTTGCCCGATTTGGGATATGGCTCTAACGGCGCATACCGCGTTGTTGTTTCAATGGAAAAGGCCCAAAACGGCTTTGTTGCCATAGTATCGTTGATAACCGTTGTTGGTATTCTGATAATTGTTTTCATCGCTATATCAGGCGCTTATTTTATAAGGTCAATTGTTCATCCCGTTCGCGAGGTTACTGCCGCTGCAAGAAAAATTGCAGGCGGAGATATGAAGGAAAAGCTTACCGTTAAACAGAACAATGAAATAGGCGAGCTTTGCGACACTATAAACCATATGGCGTCCGAGCTTGAACGCGCAGAAACCTTGAAGAATGACTTTATTTCCTCGGTTTCTCATGAGCTTAGAACACCGCTTACCGCTATTAAGGGCTGGGGTGAAACGGTTAAGCTTTCGGTGGGCGAGGATAATGATGTTGTTCGCCATGGTCTTGATGTTATGCTCGGCGAGGCGGATAGATTATCGGGTCTTGTTGAGGAATTGCTTGATTTCTCAAGAATTGAATCAGGAAGCCTTACTATCGAAACCTCACTTAATGACCCGGCGATTATAGTGAGCGAGGTTGTTGATATGTATGAGGAAATCGCCCGCCAGAATAAGAT
Organism: Acutalibacteraceae bacterium; assembly: GCA_045655925.1. GTDB lineage: Bacteria > Bacillota > Clostridia > Oscillospirales > Acutalibacteraceae > UMGS172. Next base: position 5,610 of record JAZOQD010000118.1, read on the forward strand.
TTCCTTAGTGCTGGAACGACCCGAGCAAAACGATATGATTATGGCTGACCGCAACCGCTTAAAGCAGGTTTTTATCAATATCCTGGATAATGCGGTTAAATATAATAGCCAAGGCGGTCATATTGCGGTTTCAATGTTTAATGAAGAGGGATGCATAAGAATAACAGTCAGCGATACAGGCTGCGGTATTCCTATGAAGGACCTTAATCATATAAAAGAAAAATTTTATAAGGCAAATAACAATGTTCGCGGTTCAGGTATAGGTCTTGCGGTTGCTGATGAAATAGTCAAGCATCATAACGGCCTTCTTTTTGCCGAGAGCGTTGAGGGCGAGGGAACAACTATCACGGTTGTTCTGCCCACAGTTAAAGCCGAGGACGAGGTTACCGAAATAATATTCCCGCCCTCAGAGAAAGGATAATTATGGCTAAAATTAAAACTTCGATAGGCGGTCAGGCGCTGATTGAGGGTATTATGATGAAGGGCCCTTACAAAACGCTTATGGCGGTCAGATGTAAGGACGGCTCGATAGATTTAAGCGATGTTAAAGAATCGCATTTAAAGGATAAATGCTCTATTTTTGGCTGGCCGATTATAAGGGGCATGGTTAATCTTGTTGAATCAATGATAATCGGATATAAATGCCTTATGAAATCGGCTGATATCTCAGGCTTTACAGAGCTGGAAGAAGAGGGCGGGTCCCCTAAAACTGATGAAGAACAGAAAAAGGAATCGGTCTTGGTTTCTATTGCAACGGTTATAGGCTCGGTTCTCGGAGTTTTGCTGGCGGTTGTGCTCTTTATGTATCTTCCGTCGCTCATATATAAGGGCATAGATTTCCTTATAAAAAGCGAGGGGCTTGTTTACTGGAAGGGAGTAATTGAGGGAATTATAAAAATTGCCCTCTTTATCGCTTATCTTGCCGCAGTCAGCTTTGAAAAGGACATAAAGCGTGTCTTTATGTATCACGGAGCTGAGCATAAAACCATTTTCTGCTATGAAAGCGGAGATGACTTGACTGTAGAAAATGTCAAGAAATTCAAAAGATTTCATCCAAGGTGCGGAACCTCTTTTATGTTCCTGATGCTTGTAGTTGGCATTTTTATAAGCACAATTTTGGCTGTTATATTGCCTGAATTTATTATTTCTAAAAACTATATCTGGGTTCCCATTAAGATTTTACTTTTACCGCTTACCTGCGGCATAGGTTATGAGCTTATTAAAATTTGCGGCAGACATGATAACGCTTTAACAAGATTTATCGCCGCACCGGGACTTTGGGTTCAAAGACTTACCACCAAAGAGCCGACCGACGATATGATTGAAATAGCCATCAAGGCATTAGAGGGCGTTATCCCCGAAGATGATGCAGATAAAATAAAATGATTGATAGAGAGCTTATTAAAGAATTAGAAGCCGCTTTACAAAGTGCAGAAATCGAATCTGCAGCCTTTGAGGCAAGGCAAATGGCGGAAGCTATAAGCAAAGGCGGCATTTCCAAAGAACAAATGCTAAGACGCAGGCTGTCGGGCGAACCGCTCCAATATATTTTAGGCGAATGGGAGTTTTACGGAATTCCTATGCTGGTTGGCCCCGGTGTTTTAATACCCAGAGCCGATACTGAAATTGCAGTAGAAAAGGCAATCGAACTTTTAAAGGGTAAGAATGCCCCCAGGGTGCTGGATGTTTGTGCAGGAAGCGGTTGTATCGGAATAGCAATTGCAAGAACAATAAATGCAGATGTTTCATTCTTAGAAAAAAGTGATGAGGCTATTCAATATCTAGAGAAAAACCTCGAGCTTAATGAGGTTTGCGGCAAGGTTTATAAGGCAGATGCTTTAAAGCAACCGCCTATGACCGAAAACTTTGACTTTATTATCAGTAATCCGCCTTATATAAAAACCGCGGATTTAGGCTCATTGCAAAAAGAGGTTCAGTTTGAACCTAAAATGGCGCTTGATGGCGGAGAGGACGGGCTTATTTTCTACCGCGAGATTGCCAAAAACTATAAGCCGCTAATAAATTATGGCGGAAGTTTGGTTTTTGAAATAGGCTTTGATGAAGCCGATGAGGTTTCAAAAATCCTCGAAAACGAGGGGTTTAAGGATGTAAAAGCTATCCGCGATTACGGCGGTAACATGAGAGTCGTTATCGGGACAGTGTGAACGATATAATGTTTCTAGAGTTAATAATTGGGGGAACCCTGACTTAATAAAAAAGGATGGTATATGATTATGGCAGATGATAAATCAAAAGCTTTGGCGACGGCGCTTGAGCAGATTGAAAAGCAGTTCGGTAAAGGAACTATTATGAAGCTCGGCGAAAATACAAGAATGAATGTTGAGAATATACCGACAGGCTCAATCGGTCTTGATGCCGCTCTCGGTATTGGCGGTGTCCCGAAGGGCAGAATCGTTGAGATTTACGGACCTGAATCCTCGGGTAAAACCACCCTTGCGCTTCATATTATTGCAGAGGCACAGAAAAAGGGCGGCGAGGTTGCTTTTATTGACGTTGAGCACGCGCTTGACCCTGTTTATGCTTCGCATCTTGGCGTTGATATCAATGCAATGCTCGTTTCTCAGCCTGATACAGGCGAGCAGGCTTTGGAAATTACCGAGGCTCTCGTTCGCTCGGGCGCTATTGATGTTGTTGTTATTGACTCGGTTGCAGCGCTTGTTCCGAGAGCTGAAATTGAGGGCGATATGGGTGATTCACATATGGGTCTTCATGCTCGCCTGATGTCGCAGGCTCTTCGTAAACTCAACGGTGCAATTTCCAAATCAAACTGTATCGCTATCTTTATCAACCAGTTGCGTGATAAGGTTGGCGTAATGTATGGCAGCAGTGAAACCACAACAGGTGGCCGCGCACTTAAATATTACGCTTCTGTCAGAATCGATGTTCGCAGAATTGAGGCTATCAAGGTTGCAGGCGAAATTGTTGGTAACAGAACCAGAGCAAAGGTTGTTAAAAACAAGGTTGCTCCTCCCTTTAAAGAGGCAGAGTTTGATATTATGTATGGCAAGGGAATCTCAAAAGCAGGTGAGATTATTGACCTTGGCATTAAATATGATATTATAAAGCGTTCTGGCGCTTGGATTTCCTATAATGATGAAAAGATAGCTCAGGGTAGAGATAACGCTAAGAAATATGTTGCAGATAACCCGCAGTTTGCCGCAGAACTTGAGGCAAAAATCAAAGAAAAGATGCTCGGTAACGGTGAAGCGGAGCAGGAAGCACCTGCCGCAGAGCCTATTGCAGCATCCGAAGAGCCCAAAATCAGAAAATCAAAAATCAACATAGATGTTGATGTTGAGTAATGAAAATAATTGAAATAAAACCGCGCAGAAAGTTACTTTCTGCGCTAAGGTTTGATATAGAGGTTAACCCTGAAGACTACTCTGCCGAAGCCGATGCAACAGGTCTTATTGCCATTGATACAGAGCTCGTTGAAATTGAGCATATAAAGCAAGGGCAAGAATTTTCGGAATCGGAATTAGAGGCTTTAGTTATGCGCTCTAACATAAAAAGGGCCAAGAGCCGAGCTATGTGGTATCTGTCGCGTAGCGGTTGCTCTAAAAAGGTGCTAATTGATAAGCTTTTAAGAGCCTTCCCAAAGGAAGCGGCAGTGGCGGCGGCAGACAGAATGGAAGAACTCGGCTATATAAACGATGAGGCTTATGCTAAAGCGCGCCTTCCTCGCATTATGGAGGAGAAAAAGGTTTCATTAAAATTGGCTTCTCGAATGCTCATAATGGAGGGTGTTGACCGCGAAATAGTTGAGCAGATAGTTCAAGAAACCGAGTATGAGCCGACCGAGACTATTGTTAACCTTATAGAACGAAAATATAAAAATAAACTTTTTGACGAAAAGGGCGTTAAAAATACTATAGCCGCGCTGATAAGAAAGGGTTATTCCTACGGCGAGGTTAAAAAAGCGCTTGATCAGTTTGAAATAAGTGAAAATACAGAGGAATTTTAAATGCAAAAAATAGGAATGGTATCGCTTGGTTGTCCTAAAAACCAAATTGATGCCGAAATTATGCTCAAAAGGCTTCAGGATGCAGGCTATGAAATAACACCGCTTGAGGCTGAGGCTGAGGCGATTATTGTCAATACCTGCGGTTTTATTGAAGATGCAAAGGCTGAGGCAATCGAGAATATTTTTGAGGTTGCAAAATATAAGCAGGATGGTGCTCTAAAGGCGCTTATCGTTACAGGCTGCTTAGCTGAGCGTTACCGTGATGATATTTTAGAGGAAATACCGGAAGTTGATGTTGTAGTCGGCCTTGCCGGGAACAATAACATAGTAAATATTGTTCATGATGCTTTAAGCGGCAAAAAAGGCGGGTTTTACGGCGAAAAGGAATCACTCATAATTGAGGGCGACCGTTTGCTTACAACCCCGAAATATACTGCTTATGTTAAAATTGCAGAGGGTTGTAATAACTGCTGCACCTATTGTGCAATTCCAAAAATCAGAGGTAGATTCCGTAGCAGAATGATGCAGGATATTATCTTTGAGTGTGAGAAATTAAGTCAGAACGGCGTAAAGGAAATCATTCTTGTTGCTCAGGATACAACCAAATACGGTGTTGACCTATATGGTAAGCCTCAGTTGGCTTTGTTGCTTAAAAATTTATGCAAGATTGACGGTATTCATTGGATAAGAATGCTTTATACATATCCCGATATGATAACTGATGAGCTGTTAGAGGTTATGAAATCGGAGGAAAAGATAGTTAATTATCTTGATATCCCGATTCAACATTGCAACAAGGACATTTTAAAGAAAATGAACCGCCCGGGTTCAAAAGAGGAACTTGAGGCTCTGATTTTGAAAATCAGGCAAACTCTTCCTGATGCAACCTTGAGAACAACGCTAATTACAGGTTTTCCCTCTGAAACCGAGGAGCAGTTCGAGGAGCTTTGCGAGTTTGTTAAGAATGCAGAGTTCGATAGGCTCGGTTGCTTTGCATATTCAGAGGAGGAGGGCACCTTCGCTGCCAATATGCCTGACCAGATACCTATGCAAACAAGGGTTGACAGAAGCGAAATAGTTATGAATGACCAGCTTTCCATTGTTTTAAAGAAGAACGAGGAAAAGTTCGGCAAAACATTAGAGGTTTTAATCGAAGGATACGACGATTATATCAGATGCTACTTTGGCAGAAGCCGCGCTGATGCTCCCGAGATTGACGGCAAGGTTTTCTTTATATCTGACAGACCGTTGGAGATAGGAACATTTGTAAATGTTAAAATAAACGATTCAATCGAGTATGACCTTTTGGGCGAGCTCGTAATATAGGTGGGAGAAAGTTATGAATTTACCGAATAAGCTTACAGTTTTAAGAATTATTATGACTCCGCTTTTTATGGCGGCAATGGTTTTTAATTTCCCGTATCACTATGCAGTAGCATTGGTGCTTTTTGTTGTTGCTTCGCTTACCGATATGTTAGATGGTAAAATCGCAAGAGCGCGAAATCTTGTTACCGATTTTGGTAAGTTTTTAGACCCCTTAGCCGATAAAATGCTGACAACAGCAGCATTTGTTGCCTTCTTGGCAAAAGGCTTTGGATTTGGAATTGATTGGGTTTTGTTTATAATCCTTTTCAGAGAATTTATGGTTTCATCTTTAAGACTGGTTATCGTCTCCTCAAAAGAGGGCAAGGTTGTTGCCGCTAATACCTGGGGCAAGGCAAAAACTGTTACTCAGATGATAACCATTATTTTCGGTATTGCTGTTATGTTCTTTAATGATAGTATTGCACCGATGTTTGCAGTAACACCTGCTGCTTTGCAGAGCATTCTTTATATCGTATTTAATGTTCTGCTTATGCTTTCAGCACTGTTTACCGTTGTTTCAGGCTTAATATATCTTAAAGACGGATTCAAATTTATTGATTCCTCAAAATAAAAAAATAGTGGACAAATAAAAAATATCTGCTATAATGGAATAGGCTAGGCGAAACAATCTTGTTTCGCCACAAAATCTTTGATTTTGCGACAAATTTTTAATAAAAATTTGTTCTATTCCATTGCAATGAATGTCGCGCAAAATTAAATATTATAATTTAATTTTGCTAAAGCCACTTAAAAAGTGGCTTGTCGAAACGCTTTAAAGCGTTTCAATTAACTACAATCATTATAATATACTAACAGAATAAATGCGTTTATAAGGATAAGTAACCGTTAAAGGTAGGCAACAGGGAGAAGGGCTCACCGATTGAGAGGCCCTTTGGCTGAGAGTTTCGGCGAATGCACCTTTCAGCACGCGGGAGGAATTTTTCAGTATTCCCGTGCGGCCGCCGCCGTTATCGGTGTTTTGAGTTATAAACCGGAGTGGAACCGCGTTATCAACGCCTCCGTTGGCTTATGCCAACAGAGGCGTTTTTTATTTTATTAGGAGGAAACCTTATGTTTGACAGAATAAGAGAAGACGTAAACGCTGTCAGGGATAGAGACCCTGCGGCGAGAAGCTTTTTAGAAGTTTTCTTTTTATATCCGGGCGTTAAGGCTATAAGAATGTATCGTCGCGCAAATTGGTTTTATCGCCATAATATGAAGTTTATTGCCCGCTATATTTCTCAGCATGCCGCAAGAGTTACAGGCATAGAGATACACCCCGGAGCAACAATTGGCAGAAGATTGGTTATTGACCATGGCCATGGGGTTGTCATCGGCGAAACTGCTGAGATTGGCGATGATGTGTTAATTTATCAGGGTGTAACTCTAGGCGGAACAGGTAAGGATGTAGGCAAGCGCCACCCAACCATTGGCAACAATGTTATGATAAGCACCGGTGCTAAGGTTCTGGGTCCTTTTAAGGTTGGGGATAACTCAAGAATTGCGGCAGGTGCCGTCGTGCTTGAGGAGGTGCCTGCAGGAAGCACGGTTGTTGGTGTTCCTGCCAAGGTTGTCCGTCAAAACGGACAGAGGATAAAGCCTTTGGACCAGATAAATGTGCCTGACCCTGTTCAGCAGCAACTAAGTGCTATGAGCGAGGCAATAGAATCTCTAAAACAACAAGTGGAAAATCTTTCGAAGTGAGGAAGTTAAAATGAAAATATATAATACATTAACAAGAAGTAAGCAGGAATTTATTCCTTTAAAAGAAAAAGAAGCCAAGATTTATGCTTGCGGCCCCACTGTTTATAACTTTATCCATATCGGAAACGCAAGACCGCTTTGCGTATTTGATGTTTTGCGCCGCTATTTAGAATGGAGAGGCTATAATGTCAACTTCGTTCAGAACTTTACTGATATTGATGATAAGCTTATCAAAAAGGCAAATGAGGAGGGTATTACCGTTCCCCAAGTTGCTGAACGCTACATCAAGGAGTTCTGGACCGATGCCGAGGGTCTTAATATCCGCAAGGCAACAGTTCATCCCAAAGCAACCGAGAATATCGATGCCATTATCGGAATTATCGAAAACCTTGTTGAGAATGGCTTTGCTTATCCTTCGGGTAACGATGTTTATTTTAGAGCTAAGAAATTTAACGAATATGGAAAGCTTTCGCATCAGCCTTTAGAGGACCTTGAAGCAGGAGCAAGAATTGATGTTTCTGAGGTCAAGGAAGACCCGATGGATTTCTGCCTGTGGAAAGGCGCAAAGCCGGGAGAGCCTTATTGGGAGTCTCCTTGGGGCAACGGCAGACCAGGTTGGCATATTGAATGCTCGGCAATGGCAGGAAGATACTTAGGCAAGACCATTGATATCCATTGTGGCGGTCAGGACCTCGTTTTCCCTCATCATGAAAATGAAATTGCACAGTCAGAATGCGCTAACGGATGCGATTTTGCACATTATTGGATGCATAACGGATATATCAATGTTGATAACCGTAAGATGAGTAAATCGCTCGGCAACTTCTTTACCGTTCGTGAGGTTGCAGAGAAGTTTGGCTATGAGCCCATTCGTTATATTATGATTTCTTCGCAGTATCGCAGTCCTATAAACTATAGTGTTGAAATTATCGAGCAGGCGGCAAATTCATTAGACCGTCTTTACAAGTGCCGCGAAGGCCTTGAGTTTGCTATAAGCCATGCAGAAGATGGTGGCGAAGCACCTGAGTTTTTAGAAAAATATAAGAATATGTTTGTTGAGGCTATGGAAGACGACCTTAATACCGCCGATGCATTAGGCGCTGTATTTATGCTTGTTCGCGATATCAATAAGCTTGTAGCAGATAAAGCAGGAAAAACTGCGCTTACTGCTTCTTTAGAGATGCTCGATGAGCTTACCGGCGTTTTAGGACTTCTTTATAACCGCAAGGATGATTCGCTTGACGCGGAAGTTGAGGCGCTTATTGCCGAGAGAACTGCCGCCAGAAAGGCTAAAGATTTCAAAACCGCCGATGCTATTCGCGACAAGTTAAATGAAATGGGCATTGTATTAGAGGATACTCCTCAGGGCGTTAAATGGAGCCGCAAATAATGGCAGAATTTAAAACTGAGCCGTTAGGCAAGTTTACTATAACTGTAAGTGATGACCATACCTTTGGCACCGATGCGGTTTTATTGGCAGACTTTGCAGTCCGCCGCATAACGCGCAATGCTTGCGACCTTGGAACAGGTTGCGGAATAATTCCGTTGCTTATGTTAAAATCAGAGCGTGCAAGCAGAGTTTTCGGCGTTGAAATTCAAAAAGAGGGTGCCGCTTTGGCGGCGCTCAATGCAGAAAAAAACGGCGTCACCGACAAATTTTCTGCCTTTTGCCTAGATTTAAAAGAGGTTAAGGGTAATTTGCCACAAGGAGCGTTTGACCTTGTTACCTGCAACCCTCCGTATAACGCCGAGGGTTCGGGAAACAAAAATGAAAACGGTGCTAAAAAAATAGCAAGGCATGAAACAATGTGCTCGTTTTCTGATGTTGTAGCGGCCGCTAAGTATCTTTTGAAATACGGTGGAAGACTTTGTGTTTGTAACCGCCCTGAAAGACTGGGCGATATGATGTGTGAAATGCGTCTGGCAGGAATCGAACCCAAGGTTTTAAGAGAGGTTATTCAAAGAAAGGGCAAGGCCGCCTGGTTAGTGCTTTTAGAGGGCAAAGTTGGCTCAAAACCAGGCATGGAAATTATGGCGCCGCTTTTCGTTGAGGAAAACGGCGAGCTTTCCGATGAAATGATGCAAATTTACGGAGATTATAAAGAAGGAAAAAGCAGGAATATTTAAAAGGGAGGAATTTTTGGTGGAAGCAAAGCTTTATGTTGTCGGCACACCGATAGGCAACCTCGGTGATTTATCTCCGAGAGCCGCAGAAATTCTGTCATCGGTTGATTTTATTGCCGCCGAGGATACAAGGGTAACCGTTAAACTTCTCAATCATTTGAGTGTTAAAAAACCAATGGTCAGCTATCACGAGCATAATAAGGTTTCGCGCCACGATATAATTGCCGACCGCATTCTTTCGGGAGAGTCCTGCGCTCTTGTTACCGATGCCGGTATGCCTGCTATTTCCGACCCCGGAGAAGACCTTGTGCGCTACTGCTATGAGAGAGGCGTTAAGATTGAATCGGTCCCCGGACCCTCTGCACTTATAACCGCACTTGCAATTTCTGGAATGCCGTCGGGCAGATTTTGCTTTGAGGGCTTTTTAACCGTTAATAAACCGGGAAGAAACGAGCATCTTGACAGTCTTATAAATGAAACAAGAACAATGATTTTTTATGAGGCGCCGCATAAGCTTGCCGCAACCTTAAGGGATATGTTGAAAAAGTTTGGCAACCGCGAAATTGCGCTTGTAAAAGAACTTACTAAACTGCATGAATCTTGCGAGAAAACAACTCTTTCTGATGCCGCTTCAAAATATGCAGACGGTAGCGCAAAAGGCGAGTTTGTTATTATAGTTAAAGGTGCCGAAACCGCAGAGCAGTCTATAGAATGGACCGCCGAGTCGGCTCTAAAATTAGCCAAGAAATTTATAGGCGAGGGAATGAGCCCATCTGCCGCGGCTAAAGAGGCTGCAACTATTACAGGAATCAGAAAAAACGAGATATACAAAATGCTCGTAGAGTAAGGAGTGGGGAAAATGAAAAGAGTAATAACCGTTCAGGATATATCCTGTATCGGAAAATGTTCGCTTTCGGTTGCTTTGCCGGTCATCTCGGCCTTGGGTGTTGAAGCTGCCGCGTTGCCGACCGCTCTTCTTTCAACCCATACCGCGTTCAGAGAATTTACATATAAAGAACTTACTCAGCAGATTGACCCTATAAGCCGTGTTTTCAGAAGACTCAAAATTGGTTTTGATGCCATCTACACGGGCTATTTGGGCTCAATAGAGCAGATGGATGCTATCGAGCAATTTGTAGAACAGTTTAAAACTGATGAAACCGCGCTTATAATTGACCCCGTTTTAGGTGACCATGGAAGACTTTACAAGGGCTTTAGTCCTTCAACGGTTGAAAGAATGGCTAAATTTATAAACGGTGCAGATTTAATTGTCCCCAATCTTACCGAGGCGGCGTTTATGCTCGGTATTCCGTTTACCTATGATTACGATGAGGAATATATAAAAGATATTTTAAAGAGACTATGTGCTTTAGGCGCAAAACGCGCGGCATTAACGGGAATCAGCTTTGAACCCGAAAAAATAGGCTTTTACTACTATGATTCTGTAAGTGATGAGTTTTCTTCTTATTTTAATGAAAAGGTTTCGGGAACATATCTTGGAACGGGCGATATTTTCGCTTCAACCGTAACGGGAGCATATGTTAAAGGCTTATCATATTTTGAGGCGTTAAAGCTTGCTACCGATTTTTCATTGGAATGTATAAAGAAAACAGCTCTTGACCCTGATGCTCGGGAATACGGAGTTAATTTTGAAGAAGCTTTGCCGATGCTTGTTAGAAGAATAAACAAATAAAAAAACACCGCTGTAGGATACCTCAGCGGTGTTTTAATCTTTAAAATTACTCTTCAAATTCCTCATCAGCGCATTCGAGGTAGTTCTCCTCATCCTCTTCAGCCAAGAAACGCGAAACGAAAACGGCAATTCCTGCGGCCATAGCGGTAACTGCAACTATTGCTGATGCAATCCAGAAAAAGTGCTTCATTTTCATAATATATCATCCTTTTTAAAGTTTATATACATATTATAACCGCCAAACACACTAATGTCAACAATAAGGAAATAAGGAATTTTAAGCCAGCACTAACACCCAAATATTACTTGACATAGGAAGCCTATTTAATTATAATGATTTTAAGTGTGGGCAGGTGCCCTTTTATCTAATAATAATCAATTTGAAAGGTTGATATAAAAATGGCAAAGGCTGTTCTTTTAACTTCTGAAGGCTTTAAAACTCTTCAGGACGAACTCGAGAATTTGAAAACCGTAACCCGTAATGAGATTGCGGAAAAAATCAAGATAGCAAGAGGCTTTGGCGACTTGTCTGAAAACAGCGAGTATGATGAGGCTAAAAACGAGCAGGCAAAAATTGAGGCAAGAATTGTTGAACTCGAAGCAATGCTCAAAAATGCTGAAATCATTGATGATTTTGATGCGGCTGACGGTAAAATTACCATTGGCTGCACCGTTAAAATTCTTGATGTCGAGTTCCAGGAGGAGCTTGTTTATACAATTGTTGGCTCTGCAGAATCTAACCCCAGAGAGTTCAAGATTTCTGATGAATCTCCCGTTGGCGCTGCTTTAATCGGTCATGCAAAGGGCGAGGAAGTTGTAGTTTCCACCGAGGCAGGTCATTTAAAATTCAAGGTTCTTGATGTTTCAAGATAAGGAAGTTTTATAATGGAAAATAATAATGTTAAGGCACCTGCAGAGCAGGAGCTCAATCTTAATGAAATATTAAGGGTTCGTCGCGAGAAGCTGGCTGAGCTTCAGGCTGCCGGCAAGGACCCATTTGTAATCACTAAATATGATGCAACTCATCATAGCATGGAAATAAAGAATGACTTTGATAATATGGAGGGTAAAACCGTTTCGGTTGCCGGCCGTATGATGTCAAAGCGCATTATGGGCAAGGCCTCTTTCTGCAATGTTCAGGATATAGAGGGCTCTATTCAGGCTTATGTTGCAAGGGATAACATTGGCGAGGAAGAATATAAGGATTTCAAAAAATATGATATCGGTGACATTGTTGGTATCGTTGGCGAGGTTTTCAAAACCAAAACAGGCGAAATCAGTATTCATGCAACCTCTGTAACCCTGCTTTCCAAGAGCCTGCAGGTTTTACCTGAGAAGTTCCATGGTCTTACCAATACTGATATGCGTTACCGTCAGCGTTATGTTGACCT
>JAZOQD010000119.1:0-3104 GCA_045655925.1 Acutalibacteraceae bacterium
TATCGGCGGCGTTTTTGCCGTATTTACCGTCACCAAGTAAGGCGTGGCCGATAGATGCTAAATGGGCTCTTATCTGATGGGTTCTGCCTGTTAGCAGTTCAACCTTTAAAAGTGAAAGGTCGTTTTTAGAATCAAGAACGGTATATTTTGTTTTGATTGTTCTTGTTTCATCAGTCATTTTTTGCTTTATAAAGACCTGATTTTTGCTCTCGTTTTTCTCTAAAAAGCCTTCTAAAATATCGGTTTTCTTTTTTGGAACCCCATGAACAACGGCAAGATACCATTTATCAATCTCTCGGGTTTTGATTTTATCGCATAAAATTCGCAATGCCTCGGCGTTTTTAGCCGCTATAACTATTCCGCCTGTGTTGCGGTCGATTCGATTGGCTAAAGCAGGTTTAAAACTGTTTTCGGCTTCAGGATTATATTCGCCCTTTTCATATAAATAGCGCTGAATGCGGGCAATTAAAGTATCGTTATACTCATTTTCATCGGGATGAACCAAAAGGCCCTGCTTTTTATCGGCAAGTAAAATGTTTTTATCCTCATAAACAATATCAACTGAGCTTGAAGCCGAAAGAAAATCATATTTTGGGGATTTCGGCTCAAAAAACTCATCGTTTATAAACATATCAACGGTATCGCCCAAATTAAGCCTTGTGCTTATTTCGGCTCTTTTGCCGTTAACCTTGATTCGCTTTATGCGGATATATTTATAAGCCAACGCCTTGGGAAGCAGGGGAGCAGCCTTTGAAACAAACTTGTCAAGGCGCTGACCTTCATCATTTTTGTTTATCCTGAAAGATTTCATTTATTTTCTTCTCCTGCGCTTTTTTCTGCGGTAAGTTGGCGCATTGATTATCATACAGGCGATAAAGAAGCCTGCAACCAAAACAGCAATAACGGCAAAAATTATCCAGAAAACTGCCGAGCCGAATACTGTAATTGTAAAGTTTTTGATGCTTTCCATAACGAACAGAACACCGTTACGCTTAACATCGCTTGAGGCAACAAGGGTTGCAGTTCCCAAATTTTCGCCCGCATAGATAATATCGCATTCGCCGAGCCTGTCACCCTTTTTGATAGGTGCAGAAAAGCTCTCCTTGTCCCAGCGAACCTCAATATTCAAGGTTGAAGCATCGGAGGCTTTGGGCACTATTGCCGAAACGTCTTCCTGAACTGTTGCTGAAACGAAATCGGCATCCCAGGACATTGTAACGGGAGCCTCTGCAACAATGGTTGAGGTTTTCAAAACTGTCTGGTAATGGAAATCGTTAAATGCCCATTCATAAAGCGCTTTAGAATCGCCGAAATGCAGGAAAATCTTTTTGCCCATCTCATCGTAAACTGGGCAGTTCATAACGATACAGATATAGGTATAGCCATTCTTTGATGCGGTTGAAATAAGACATCTTCCTGCGGGGTCGGTATAACCGGTTTTAACACCGTGGGCGTATCTGTAATAATAGGGCTGATTTTTATACATCTCGTGGGTGCACTTCTGCCCATCGTTCAAAAGTAAAAGGTTGGTGGTGTTAAGCGAACGCGGACCGCTTTTGTTGGTGGCGGGGAGCTTGTATTTCGATGTATAGCAAATCTCTTTCAATGTATCAATTGAGAGAACATATCGAGTCAAAATGAGCATATCGTTAGGGGTTGTATAATGCTCAGTATCATGCAGACCGTGGGCATTTGCAAAATGGGTTGAGGTCATACCTAATTCCTGAGCGCGCTTGTTCATTTTCTCAACAAATGAAACGATATTACCCGCAACATGCTCGGCAATAACATTGGCGCTGTCATTACCCGATTTTAACAGTAAAACATAAAGCATCTGTCTTGCAGTTAAGGTTTCGCCTTCAATAAGACCGCCGACCGAGGAATCGGTTCCAAGCAAGATATTTAAAGCGTATTCCGAAACGGTAAGCATCTCTGCATCTAAATCGGATGTGCTCTCATAAAGTAAAAGAGCAGTCATCAATTTGGTCAAAGAAGCGGGGTATAGTTTTTTATCCGCATTCTTTGAATAAATGATATCGCCGGTATCATAGTTGGCAAGCAATGCACCCTCTGCAGATATTTCAAAATTGGAGGGAACATAGGCCGAAGCTGTTCCCAAAAGCATTCCGAAGCACGAAATAATTATAAGAAGAATGGCAATTATTTTCTTAAACATAGTTTCTCCTTGAAAAATATCTTAAAAAAGAGTATTATAATATAGTCAAGTTATAACTATATTCATTATAGCAATATTGTAACTTAAATAAAAGACCTTTTTTAAAAATTGGCAGGTGATTTTCGTGATATATGTAACAGGCGATATGCATGGTGATGAGTCAAGGCTTTATGATTCGCAATGGCGCAAATTGAAGAAGGATGATATTCTGATTGTTTGCGGCGATTTTGGCTATCTTTGGGACGGCGGCAAAAAGGAAAAAAGCGTTATTGATTACTTAGGAAGCCGCAAATTTACCGTCTGCTTTGTTGACGGAACTCACGAGAATTTCAGCAAAATAAATTCCTGCCGCGAAACCATTTGGAAGGGCGGCCATATTCATAGAATCAGCGGCAACTTGTTCCATTTGATGCGCGGTCAGATTTTTAATATTGACGGTATTAAGATTTTCACTTTCGGCGGTGGCGAAAGTGATGACCGAGAGCTTCGCAATAATGAGCAGAGCGGTATTTGGTATCGCGAGGAGCTGCCAACGCCAACCCAGCTTGCCGAGGGCGCGAGAAACCTTGATGAAGCAGGGCTTAAGGTTGATTATATTATAACCCATGAGCCGCCTTTGAGGGTTAAGAGCGCCATGCTTTTGCGTAAAGGTATGCCAGATCAGGTTAACAAGCTCAACGGTTATTTTGAGGAGCTTGCGAGGTCGGTAAAATTTAATCATTGGTATTTCGGCAGTCTTCATGAGGATAGGCTTGTAACCGCTGATTATACCTGTCTTTTTGAAAAAATCATTCCATTGGGAAGCAAAGAACAGCCGAAATAAAAGAGGTTAAAATGGCAAAATTTTCTAATAAACTTATCATTTCCGATATTGACGGAAGTCGGAGGCCAAGCGGTCTTAGGAAGACAAATTAAATCCTCAACTCCT
>JAZOQD010000120.1:0-3997 GCA_045655925.1 Acutalibacteraceae bacterium
AACAAAGAAACATGCAAGAATAAGCAACCAATAATACTTTTTCTTATTGATTTTTTCCATTAGAAATCATCTCTTTTGGAATATATTACATTATTTATGTGTTTCATCGTAAGCGCGTCTTACGGCAGAAATCATTTCCTCTGCGAGTGCTAACGGATTTTCAGCTTTTGCAATAGCACTCGAACATCCTGATGCCGATGCACCTGCTTTAATTATGTTATAGCAGTCCTGACCCTTGCTGATACCGGCCGACGGGAACGGTTTGATATCAGGGTTAACTTCACGAATAACGCGAATAACCTCATCAACATATTCCTTATCAGCAGGCTTACCCGTACCAATAAGCTCAGTCGGTTCAGCAACAAGAATATTAGGTCCTAATTTCGCTATAGCCTTTACCTCATCAACACTGTCGGCACAAACCATAGTAGCAAGACCGAGTTCATCAGCACGTTTTATTGCTGCCTCAATCTCTTCTAAAGTAAGTTTGTGTTCAGCGTGGTTAAGCATAACACCTACGGCGCCTGCATCCTTTAATGCCTCGCCAAAAGTTCTGCCCATTCCCTTGCCTACGGGGATACTGTCCATATGCTGGGAATAAACGTGAATATGCTCAGTGTTTTCAGCTATGTATCTTATCTCGGTATCGGGGACATCGAGAATAACATCGACACCGTATTTTACCGAAAGTTTGTCAAGCCCTTTTGCAATGTTGAGCAAGGTTTCGCCGTACATATAGCATTTGGGACCATACTCAAAAAAAGGCTCGGATATTTTATAATTTTTAACCATATTTATCCTCCTCCGATTTAACCAATCACTTTCCGTTAAGTCTTTCTCCTACAGCTCCGCCCGGATGAATAACCGCAAACTGCTCGTTCTTATAACCGGTCTCTTCAATAAGTGCGGTTTGAAGAAGATGGAAAATGACTGCTAACGAAGTAGACGATGTAGTGCCTTGAGAATTATATTTATCGGTCTCACGGTTGACATACTGTTTGAGCACAACGTCAGCATTAATAGCCAACTGTGAATCCATATTCTCGGTTATTGCGATGATTTTGACACCCTTAGATTTACAAATGTCAAGTATAGGCATAAGTTCTTTGGTCTTACCACCGCGAGATGCAAATACACAAACATCGTTTTCTTTCAAAAAACCGGTTGCACCGTGAACCGCCTCAGCAGGTGAAAGAAACCTTGCGGGACGTTCTATGCAACACATAAGATGTGCGAAATGCTGACAAATAATACCCGAATGTCCGCAACCCGTACTTCCAATTCTTTCGGCGTTTTTCAGCAACTCGACAGCCATATCAAAAGCAGTTTCATCAAAATAATCAGCCATTTTGCTGATACATTCTGACTCTATTTCATACACTGCTTTAACTTGTTGGAGTGTTTCTTTTTTCATTTATGTTTACTCCCTTTTAATTAAGCATCTATTGCAATAGGTTAAAGTTAAATCTTCATTGAAAATTTAACTTTAACCCTAATAATGCAAAACAGATTAAAAGCTAATTAATAGCCAACCTTTTCCCAACACTCAAACGGAGCAGCAAGTTCATCACTTACAAGCACCTGAGTTTTCATTGTCTGAAGCATGGAAGAAGGAACTTCAGGAGTAATGGGTCCCTGAAGAACAAGACGAGAGGTCATTCTCTGCCAAGAAGAGAATGTTCCGTTAGTCATAAGTGCATGAACTTCGATACGCTCTCTTGCGTTCTTTACATCAACGGGGCCGATTGTAGCAGCCTTGGGAGGAACACCCTGAATATAACCCGACTGACCGAATACACCGTGAAGTGAGTTTTGAGCAACGGTGAGCGGATGAAGGGTTACGATACGAGCTTCCATATTGAGCCACTCGTCAATATCATAGTTGCCGTTAGCGTCTTTGCTCGGGAAGAAATCATCAACGGGGTCGATGAATGCCATATGACCTGTCCAACCGGGAGAAGAAGAGCAAATATCAGCACCGCCTTCACCAATTTCGGTAATCATTTTAGAATAGAAACCGATATTCTTATTGGTAGGATAGTGAACATTTTCCAAAGGCATACGAAGCTTCGGGTCGATTTGATATACAAAGTATTTGAGCATAGAATGAGCAAAACCTGCTTCATAGGTTTCAGGAGCAATATTGCCGTCCTGGTCAGCCCACTCATCCATTGCAAAGATGTGTACCTTGCTGCAGTCTACCTTAAAGTAGTTAATAAGCTGAGCAAGAGGAATATATGTATCAGGCTCAGGGTTACCAAGAATCATTGTGAACTTTCTACCCTGCTCTGAAGCTTCCTTCAAACGTGAGAAAAGTGTAGCAATAAGCACGGGATGAGGGTTCATCATAACCTTGATGTTGAACTCAGGGTGATGCCAAGGCTGACGAGCCTCAAGGTCTGTGCCGCTGATTTTTCTAAGCTTTTCGCAAAGCTCACGGTCTTTAAAAGGCACGTAATCGGCACATTTAAAGTCAAACTTGGTTGAGGGGTCAAAAATAATGTCTTTCATTTTATATTCTCCTTTAAAATAATAATTTAATTAAAATTTACGAACACCGTTCATAATTACGCCGTGGACCTTCATTTTGTAATCAACAAAAACAAGGTCGGCACGTTTTCCAACAGCTATTTCACCACGGTCAAGCAAACCGGTGGCAACTGCAGGGTTGTATGATGCGAATTTAAACACATCAACAAGTGATGCTCCCGTATGCTTAATCATATTACGGCAAGCAATATCCAACGTCATTTTAGAGCCTGCTATCTCACCCGCGTGGTCGAAATTGATATCGTCCACATCGTCATATCCCGGAGGAATCGGTCCGTCACAAGCATAGGCGTCCGAGATAAGAATAATCCGGTCATCACCCTTTATCTTACGTGTTAAACGAAGAAGATAAGGGTCAACGTGAATACCGCGACTATCACAAATAAGTTCTGCATAAATATCGTGATTATAATAAACCGTTTCATCAACACAAGGGGTACGACACTCGGGATATTTTTGTAATGTTCCCGTAGCGTTAAGATGATGAGTTCCTATTTTAAGTCCGTAAGGGATAAGCGCTTCAACCTCATGAGGTTCAGCCTCACTATGAGCCACAGAAAAAACAGCGTTCGGATTTTTTGCTTTGACAGCATTGACGAACTCTAAAATGTTTTTCCTTTCGGGTGCAAGCGCCCAAACCTTGGCAATATCCCAAGCAGATTCAATTATAGGTGCATATTTTTCCTGGTCTACTTCACCTTTCCACGGGTTAGACTCTCTATCACAGCCGAATTTTGGGTTAAGATACGGGCCTTCCATATAAAGGCCGGCTATATTTTCACATTCTTCTGTTTTCATAGCATTGCGAAGTGTTTCAATAGCCTTAACGTAACCTTCAGTATCCATACTGTAATAAAGTGCCGGATAAAGCGAAGTTGTTCCGTGCTTTAAGTGGTGTTGAGAAGCCTTCTGCGGTTCATCCTGAAAGAAAACATATCCGTCAGAATGAGTATGTATATCCACAAAGCCGGGACCGACATAAAGACCGTCAACATCAATTATTTCGCAACCTTCAGGAATGTCAATTTTCCTCATTTCGCCGAAATCGACGATTTTGCCGTCTTCTATTAAAAGCACGGCATCGGGAATAAAACATTCCCTCATTACTAATGTTGCATTTTTAACAGCAATCATTTAATATCCTCCAACTCCTTGACATAAAGGTCAAAAATAGGAGTTAATTTTTTATTTTATTTTATGGTTAAAAGCAGTGCAAGAATAAAACTCACACCGCTTTTAAATTTTAATAGATGTCTTTTGCTATTTCAATTGCCTTATCAGCCATTCTGTCACCTGAATCCGGTTCATACCTTGCCGAATAGTATGTTGATTCATAAACGTGCGGTAAGAACATTTCGGGTGAAGGAATGTAACAAGAAAATTCTTGTGCGTGTGCTAAAGATACCATCAAATTCTTTTCAGTCGGAGAAGCATTGCGAATTTTATA
>JAZOQD010000121.1:0-5468 GCA_045655925.1 Acutalibacteraceae bacterium
TAAATATAATAATATAACTTGAATTTTAAGTTTTATTAGTGTAGAATAAAGTTGTATAAAAATGCAAAAATTTTGAATAAAAGATTTTTGCGGATATAAAAACAATAGGTCGGTGTTATTATGACAAGAACAGAAGCAAGAAATGAAGCCTTTATTTTGGTATTTGAAAAAATATTCTCTAATGAATCGGTTGAGGATATTATTTCGTTGGCTACTGATAGCCGTGATTTTAAAATGGATAGTGACGGATATATTATCAATGCATTTAAAGGCGTTTATGAGAACGCTGATGAGCTTGACGGTATTATTGAAAAATACTTAACTAACTGGACTATTGATAGAATTTCTAAGGTTGCTCTCGCTGTTTTAAGACTTGCAATTTATGAAATCAAGTATATGGATGATATTCCTGAGTCGGTTTCAATTGATGAGGCAGTTGAGCTTTGCAAAAAGTATTCAACTACTGATGATGCTTCATTTGTCAACGGTTTGCTTGGCAGTATGGTAAGAGCATGAGTGTTGTTTTAGGTATTGACACTAGCAATTATACAACCTCTGCCGCAACATATAACAGTTGCACTAATGAATATATAAATTCAAGGCAATTGTTAACAGTTAAAGCTAAAGAGGTTGGATTAAGGCAGAGCGATGCATTATTTCAGCATATTAAAAATCTGCCTGAGATAATAAAAACAGCTGTTGGCTCTAATAAAATTGATGCTATCGGCGTTTCCGACCGACCGAGAGCATTAGATGATAGTTATATGCCGGTATTTTTAGCCGGTGTTAATTCAGCTGAAGCAGCTGCCGCGGCTGCAGGTGTTCCGTTATACAAATTTTCACATCAGGCAGGTCATATTGCTGCGGCACTTTTTTCGGCCAACAAAATGGATTTAATCGGGAAAGAATTTATTTCCTTTCATATTTCGGGCGGAACAAGTGAGGCGGTTAAGGTTTCATTTTCAAAGAATGGTTTCTTTAAAACTGAAATTGTTGCAAAATCGCTTGATTTAAAAATGGGCCAGGCGGTAGATAGAGTCGGTAATATGTTGGGTCTCCAATTTCCTGCCGGCAAAGAGCTTGACAGACTTTCATTAAATGGTGAATTACCCAAATCTGTCAAAACTTCTATAAAAGACACTGATTTCAGTATTTCAGGTCTTGAAAACCAGGCGGCTGACCTTATTAAAAAAGGTGCAAGACCTGAAGATGTTGCACTTTTTACAATTACTTTTATTTGTAAAACACTTGAAAAAATAGTGATAAATCTAAAAGCAGAATTTGGCGATTTACCGCTTGTTTTTGCGGGCGGTGTTATGTCTAATACTATTATAAGACAGGAGTTAACCGATAAATTCGGCGCATTTTTTGCCTCCAAAGAATTATCAAGTGATAATGCGGTTGGAATTGCGGTTATGACCGATTATTTGTTTAATCAAAGATAGGAGAAATTACTTTGAGTTCGTCAGTTATCAGCGTTTCACAACTTAATAAGTATGTTCACTCGCTGATTGATGGGGACTCAAATTTAAAATCCCTATTCTTAAGCGGTGAAATATCTAACCTTAAAATCAATTCGTTTAGCGGTCATATGTATTTTACACTTAAAGATGATCAGGCGGCAGTAAAAGCGGTAATGTTCAAATGGGCGGCATCGAGGCTTAAGTTTTTACCGCAGGACGGAATGAAGATTATTTGTCGCTGCGATGTTACCATGTATGAGAAGGACGGCGTTTATCAAATAAATGTCGGCGATATGCAACCAGACGGCGCAGGCAGTATTGCAATAGCATTTGAGCAATTAAAGGCAAAGCTTGAAGCAGAAGGGTTGTTTGATGTTTCAAAAAAGCAACATTTACCGCAGTTCCCGAAGAAAATCGCGGTTATAACGTCTGATACAGGTGCCGCTGTCAGAGATATGATTTCGGTTATTTCTCGCCGTTGGCCGCTAACAACTATTTTAATGTGCCCAACATCTGTTCAGGGCGATGGTGCAGCAGAAAAATTAAGCGCTACTATCGAAAAAGTCAATAATTTTACCGATGCCGATGTTATTATAATTGGTCGCGGCGGCGGTTCAACTGAAGACTTATGGTGCTTTAACGATGAAGGATTGGCGCGAACAATTTCCATTTCAAAAATTCCGGTAGTTTCTGCCGTTGGCCATGAAACTGATTTTACCATATGCGATTTTGTTGCAGATTTAAGAGCTCCAACACCGTCTGCCGCAGCTGAATTGGTTGTTCCTGATATAGCGGCAGTTTATAATACTGTTTCGGTATTTGAAAATAGACTAAAAAATGCTCTTATTTCGGAGATTAAAGCTAAAGAAAACAAACTCAACAGTCTTTTAGACCGACCGATTATAAAAAATAAGCAGAGTTTTACTGATAATTTAGCGTTAAAGCTTGATAATCTTTATTCGAGATTTACAGCTTCCTTTGATAAAAAGATTTCTACTGTTAATCAGCATCTTGCAGTATATATTTCAAAGCTTGATGCACTTAATCCTGCGAATATTCTCCTTCGCGGCTTTTCAATTGCCGAGAAGGACGGAAAGTTGGTAAAAAGCATAAATGAACTTTCAAAAGGCGATAAATTGAGCGTTAAATTATCAGATGGTAGTGCAGAATGTATCGTTAATGATATTAAAAGGTGATAAAAATGGAAAAAACATTTGAAGAAAACTTAAAAGAGCTTGAAACTATAGTTACTAAATTAGAATCGGGCGAGGTTGGTCTTGATGAGGCTTTAGAGCTTTATGAAAAAGGCATAAAGCTTTCTGCCGTTTGCAAAGAACGTCTTGAAACTGCAAAACAAAAAATTGAAACCTTAAACTAATTGAAAGGTAATTTTATGCTTAACACTTATAAAGATTTAATTGAAGATAATATCAAAAATGTAGTTGCATTAAACTCAGATGCTGAGTATTCCGAACTTTTCAAAGCAATGGAATATAGCATTTCTGCAGGCGGTAAGAGAATAAGACCTTCTTTAATGATGGAGTTTGTTTCTGTTTGCGGAGAAGACCCTCATATTGCTCTTCATTTTGCAACGGCGCTCGAAATGATACATACCTATTCGCTTATTCATGACGACCTGCCTTGCATGGATGATGATGACCTGCGCAGAGGCAAACCATCTTGTCATATTGCTTTCGGAGAGAGCACCGCATTACTTGCGGGTGATGCATTACTTACCGAGGCGTTTTCTGTTGCTATGGATACTGAAAGCGTTAAATCAGAAAATATAGTAAAAGCTTGTAAGATTTTAGCCTCATTAGCCGGCGCAAAGGGTATGATAGGCGGTCAGGTTATTGATTTAAAATATGAGAATAGTGAAACTGAAGTTTCGCTTGAAATTATTGATGAAATTCATCTTCTTAAAACTGCCTGTCTTTTAATGGCAGCGGCAAAAATCGGTTGCATTTTAGCTGATGCCGATGATAAAAAAATCAAAGCGGCTGAGGACTATGCAAAATATATCGGCCTAGCTTTTCAGATACGCGATGATATTCTTGATGTTACAAGCACGGAAGAAGAACTCGGCAAGCCGATCGGAAGTGATGAAACTTCTAATAAATCAACCCACGTTTCAATTTTAGGCCTTGATAATGCCAACAAAAAGGTCCAAGAATATACAAACCTTGCTATTGATTCGTTAGAAATTTTCGGTTCAAAAGCAGATAATTTAAGAAAGCTTGCTATCGATTTAGCAAACAGAAATAAATAACTTAAGGAATTAGAAATGGATTATCTTTATTTAGACAAAATTAAAAGCCCTGATGATATAAAAAATCTAAATAATGAACAACTAACTTTGCTTTGTGAGGAAATAAGAGACCGAATGCTTGATACTGTCAGCCATAACGGCGGCCATTTAGCCTCAGGTCTTGGAACTGTTGAGCTCACAGTTGCTTTGCATAAAGCCTTTAATTCGCCTGAGGATACAATTATCTTTGATGTTGGTCATCAATGTTATACTCATAAGCTTTTGACAGGCAGATTTGATAAGTTTGATTCTTTGCGCCTTGAAAATGGAATTTCAGGATTTATAAGACCTTGTGAGAGCGCTCATGATTCCTTTATATCAGGCCACAGCAGCACCTCTGTTTCTTCTGCAGTAGGTGTAAGCAAAGCTAATGAACTATTAGGTAACAATCATTATTCTGTTGCTGTTATCGGCGATGGGGCAATGACAGGTGGCATGGTTTATGAGGCTTTTAACAATATAAATAAGCTGGATAAAAACTTTATTGTTATTTTGAATGACAATAAGATGTCAATTTCAAAGAACAGAAGCACCATTTCAAAGCATTTGACCAAAATCAGAACCGAAAAACGCTATTTTACTTTTAAGAGCGGTGTTGAGCGCTTCTTAGTTAAAATTCCGCTTATTGGCAAGTTCTTAAAATCTGTTGTTTTCCATGTGAAAGTAATGCTAAAAAATGCTATATATAAAAGCAATATTTTTGAGTCCTTGGGATTTTATTATATGGGACCGGTTGACGGCCATAATTTATCAAAGCTTTCGGAAATTTTAGAGATTGCCAAAGAGCAGACAAGACCGGTTCTAATCCATGTTAAAACAATAAAAGGCAAGGGCTATAAGCCTGCAGAGCTTAACCCTGATATATATCATGGTATTTCTAAATTCGATAAAGAACAAGGCTTTTCGCAGGTTAAAAAAGAAACCTTTTCTAGCGTTTTTGGCGATACCTTGCTGAAGCTTGCAGAAACTGATGATAAAATATGCGCTGTTACTGCAGCCATGACCGTTGGAACGGGATTAAATGAGTTTTCCGAGCGTTTTAAAGAACGTTTTTTTGATGTTGGAATAGCAGAAGAACACGCGGTTACATTTACTGCCGCTCTTTCAAAAAGCGGTTTAAAACCCGTTTTTGCGGTTTATTCAACATTCTTGCAGCGTGCTTATGACCAGATTATTCATGATGCCGCTATTGAAGGCTTACCGCTTACTTTGGCTGTTGACCGCGCAGGCTTTGTCGGCGATGATGGAGAAACTCATCAGGGTTTATTTGATGTTTCGTATTTATCAAGCATTCCCGGTGTTACCATTTATTCTCCTGCAACCTATAAAGAATTAAAAGCAGTTATAAAGAAGCGTCTTAAAAATCCAAAAGGTGTTTGCGCGATAAGATATCCAAGAGGTGCTGAAAAGCCTATTAACTGCAAGGAAGTAACCGATTATAAAGGTTTTTCTGAATTTTCATCGTCAGATATTTCAATTGTAACTTATGGTATTTTAACCGCTAATGCAGTTGATGCTATGAACGCTTTGAAAAATGATGGAATAAATGTTTCTGTCATCAAACTTGATACTGTTTATCCTTTACCTAAAGGTTTTATTGAGGCTTTAAAAGAGAAGAAAGCCGTTTATTTCTTTGAAGAGGGGATTCAAGAAGGCTCTATTGCTCAGAAAACAGCCGCAGAATTGCTTAAAGCAGG
>JAZOQD010000122.1:0-3612 GCA_045655925.1 Acutalibacteraceae bacterium
CAGATGATATAACTGTTATTGAGCGTACTGATGCAGATACTCTTATTGCTAAAATTAAAGTGGGTAAACCCGATTTTGTTCTTTGGCCCAGCGATATCTGGGCAAGAAGAACAGCGCCGATTGTTGCTGCGGCGTTGCTTACAGGACTTTGTGCCGATTGCACCGCGCTTGAAACCGATGGGGAAGAGCTTTTTATGTATCGCCCTGCTTTTAGTGGAAATATTATTGCAAAAATCAGATGTGTTACAAAGCCTTGTATGGCAACTGTCAGAACAGCCGCGGCTGAAATGAGTGATTTAATGCTCGGCTTAGGCAAAGGTGTTAAGGATATTTATCCCGAAGCTTTAAAATTTGCTGATTCTTTGGGCGCAGAACCTGTCGCATCAAGAGCTTTGGTTGATACAGGGTTAGCACCTTATTCCCAGCAGGTCGGATTAACGGGTAAAATTGTTAGTCCTAAAGTTTATATTGCGGCTGGAATTTCGGGCGCAGTTCATCATATTGTCGGAATGCAACAGTCGGGAACAATTATCGCCATAAACCCCGATAAATCGGCACCGATATTCGATTATTGCGACTATGGAATTCTTGCAAAATTAGAGGATTTATTCTAAAATTTAAAAGACTTGGAGGTTTTGGCTTCCAAGTCTTATTTTATCCCTTAAAAACTGTTAATTTAATTGACTTTTCTTAATAGTTTTGGTATTATTAATAGTGTATATAACTATGCCCATATTATAGTTTTAGGAGATATTTATGATTAAAAGTATGACCGGTTACGGCAGAGGAGAATTTTTAGAAAACGAGTTTACCATAACTGTTGAAATCAAATCGGTTAACCATCGCTTTTTTGAGTGTCAAATTAAAGCGCCCCGTCAGTTTTCGTTCTTAGAGGATAAGCTTAAAAGCTATATCCAATCAAGAGTAACAAGGGGTAAGCTTGATGTGTTTGTTTCATATTCGTTTGATGGTGCTTCTAATGATACTGTTGAAATCAATGAGGATGCAGTTAAGGGTTATATAGAGGCTTTTAAAACCGTTTCTAAAAAATATAAAATCAAGAATGACTTAACTGTTGCAACTCTGGCTAAACAGGATGGAATCTTCTCAGTATCAAGAAAGAGCATTGATGAGGAGCTTGCCGCTTCGGTTCTTTTAAAGGCTGCAGAAATTGCAGTTGATTCCTTTATCAAGGCAAGAGAGGTTGAGGGCGAGAAGCTTGTTGCTGATGTTATTGGAAGAGCTGATAACATTCTTTCCATGGTCGAAAAGGTTGAAGAGCTTTCTCCCAAAACTGTTGCCGAATATAAAGAACGCTTGGAAAAGAAAATCCGCGAGGTTTTGGAAAACAAGGATATTGATGAACAGCGCATTGTAACTGAGGTTGCTATATTTGCCGATAAGGTTGCAGTCGATGAGGAAACTGTCAGACTCCGCACCCATATCGGTCATCTAAAGGAACTCTTAGCAAGCGGTGAGGTTGTTGGCAAAAAGCTTGATTTTATTGTTCAGGAAATGAACAGAGAGGCTAATACAACAGGCTCAAAATGTCAGGATGTCAATGTAACAAAACTTGTTGTTGATATTAAATCTGAAATCGAAAAAATCAGAGAGCAAATTCAAAATATCGAATAATTTTCGGGTGATAAAAATGAAACTTATAAACATTGGCTTTGGAAATATGGTTTCCGCTTCAAGATTGGTTGCCATTGTGAGCCCCGAATCTGCGCCTATAAAGCGTATTATTGCTGAGGCAAAGGAAAAGGGCACTTTGATTGATGCAACCCATGGCAGAAGAACAAGAGCGGTTATTATTACCGATAGCGACCTTATCATTTTAACTTATCTTCAGTCAGAAACCGTCGCCGCAAGACTTGATGAGTTAGAGGCCGCAGAAAGCGAGGAAGAAAATGAGTAAGGGAACACTTATTATCATTTCCGGTCCCTCGGGTTCAGGCAAGGATACCGTTATGAAAGAACTTTTTAAACTTATGCCTGAACTTAAGTTTTCGATTTCCTCTGTTTCAAGAGCGATGCGCGAGGGCGAGGTTCAGGGCGAAAAGTATAACTTTATCAGCCGCGATGAGTTCTTGAAAATGATTGAGAATGATGAATTGCTCGAATATAACGAGTATTGCGGTAATTTCTACGGAACGCCTATAAAACCCGTTAATGATTGCATCGAAAACGGGCAGGAAATATTGCTTGAGGTTGATGTTAACGGCGCTTATAATGTCCGTAAAAAATGCAACGACTGCTTCAGCATATTTATTATGCCGCCTTCCTTTGAGGCTTTAAAAGCCAGATTGGTTGGCCGCGGAACCGAAACCGATGAGGCTATTGAAAAGCGCCTAAAAGCCGCTAAAGATGAAATCGAAAGAGCCAACGAATATGATTATATCGTTGTTAATGATGTTTTATCTGAAGCTGTAGCAGATATTGCTACAATTATCAAATCGGAAAGAATGAAGTCTGACCGCGTTAGTGTAACGCTTTAAAAAATAATTTTTTCATATAGAAAAAGGAGATAAATATTATGCTTAATCCCGCAATTGGTAAACTGATTAAAAATTCTGACAGCCGTTATAAACTGGTTCTCGATGTTGCTAAAAAGGCAAGAAAAATTGCTAATGACGCAAACGAAAACGAGGAAATTATAACCGAAAAGCCGGTAACTCTCGCAATGAACGAGATGTCTGCCGAAATCGATGAAGACTAATCTAAACTTAAAATTTTAATGAAAGGGTGTGGCTTATATGGGGTGCAAAGTTGTCAGCGTTGCGGTTGATAATAATGTTTTTAAGACCGATAAGCCATACCATTATTTTTTGCCTGAACATTTAGCGGAAGTTGCTAAAGTTGGCTCAAGGGTTACCGTTCCTTTTGGGAAAGGCAACATTAAAAAAACGGGTATAATTTTAGGTTTCGATGAGGCGCCGGAGGGAACAAAGTGCAAATTTGTTGATTCTTTGCTTGATGAAACACCTATTTTAACCGAAAAAATGTTATCATTAGCAAAGTTTATAAAAGAGCAGACATTTTGCACTTATTATAATGCAATAAGGGTTTTGCTTCCTCCGGGAATCAATTACAAAATTAAAAACACCTATTCATTAAGCGAATTGGCAGATGCTGTTTATGATTCATTGTCTGACCAGCAAAAAGAGGTGGTTGACCTCTTTAAAAGTTCGCAAAAAGATTTTTCTAAAGAGGCGGTCTTTGCTTCTTTGGGTTTAAATGATGAAAACACGATTGTTGAAAAACTTGTTTCAAAAGGTGTTCTTATAAAAAACAGTGATGCGGTGCGCTCGGTTTTAGATGCTTCTCAAAAGATTGTTAGATTAACCGCTTTGGCCGATGAAATTTCATCTTTTAAGCTAACTGATAAGCAGAAAAAGGTTATTTCTTTGCTTAGCGAGTTAGAATGTTGTTCATTAAAGGAACTTTGCTATTTTACGGGATTTACTTCTGCGGTTGTAAACTCGCTTGAAAAAAAGGGCCTTGTTACCGTTTTTGAACAAGAATATTACAGAAACCCGTATGCGAATGTTTCTAATAAGAGTTATAAGCCTAAGAAACTCTCAGATGAACAAGAGAAGGCATTTAATAACC
>JAZOQD010000123.1:0-9091 GCA_045655925.1 Acutalibacteraceae bacterium
AGGCTGCAATCAAGGAATCTAAGTAATTAGATTTATAATGTAAAATTGTGCGGCCCAAGGAAATCGGGCGGATTTTTTTTTGAAAGGACTTTTTATTGGGCATAAAATGTGATATACTGTGTTTAAGAGGTGAGAAAATGAAAACATTATGGAGATATGCAGTTGCTGGCAACATAAAGAAAACACGAATTGATGAAAACGGCGTTTTGAGATATGGAACTGCGGCATTTAAAGGAAATACGAAAGTGTATCTTTGCGGTCGCCTATGGGATGAAAGATTACCAGACGAAAATAAAACAGGAATTTCTGTTTTAGGCCTTAGTCGTGGTGGAAGATATTATGTGGATTTTGTTCCGATCGAATTAATTGAGAATTTGAGAATTACACGAGTATATACACCAAAGGTGTTGGATATGATGTCTGATTTTGAGTTTTGCGAAGGCTGGTGGGGTAACACACAAGAAGAAAGAGACGATGCCTCTGCATTCTTGAAGCGATTAAAAGAAAAGTATGGAATAGAATAACTTTTTGGATGGTGAGCAAAATGGATATGCAAAAAGCGTTTGATGAGCACGACTTAATTGATATGATGTTTGAAAGTACAGATATTGATACTTTTAAATTACTCTGGGGCAAAGATAAAGATGCGAAAAAATGGAGTGAACTTTTGCATTCGTGTTACTGGGAGCAAAGTTATGAAAGTGTCGGCGGTGACGAAGGATACCTTGATGACCCTCCTATAAATGAAAAGAGATTAAAATATTTAGAAGAACTGATAACATTTTTAGAAGAGTCAGGTGTTAAGGCAGTGAATGATTCCCCTGGTATATAATTTACCTCTTTTGCTGATAGCTGCACAGGCTGCTATTAAGGAAAGCAAATAATTGCTGACTTTATAAAAACAAAACGAATCCCCACCGTAGCTACGGTGGGGATTTTGTTATTTGGTCCTGATTATGGGACGGCGCGCGTGATATTATATAGTCAGCAAAGGAAAACTATGATTTTTTAAAAAAGGAGTTTTGAAAATGTTCACTTTCTTTGGTTTGTTTTGTCTTTTTATGCACTTCTTCATTTACTTGGTATGTAGGGGGATTGGTTTAGAATGAAAGAAAGAGGAATCGGCACAGGCGCCTTTTGCTATTTTATTTCCAACCGTTAAATTTTGCATCATAGCGGGGGACTACTATATCGAGATATTTCTTAATTTGGGAAATATCGTAGCCGGGGATTGGCTTTTCGGCGGTGTTCCACTTTGCTGTTTCGCGCTCTAGCACCTCTTTTGGAATACTATTATAGAAGTTATTAAATTCCTCCATAATATGCTCAGGGCTTAAAATTGTTTCGCGAAGCTCAAAATAGCGGGCGGCAATTTCCTTTTTATAAAGCTTTTCGACTCTTTCCCATAAAAGACTACCGCTTGATGGTAAATATCCGCTATTGTAGTTAAAAAGCGCGGTCCCGTAAAAGTTAGTGCCCCAGGTTGTATCAAGGTCATAAAGCGAGGGATACCAAACATTGCCGTCATAGGTTGCTAAAAGCATATTTTTACCTGTATTATCGCGCATCCAGGCATAATTCATCATTATATAATAGTTAAGAGTTGAATCTAAATCGAGATACTGACTGAAATTAGCTTTAAAATCGTCATCGCTGCTTTCATGAACAAATTTTACAAGGCGCTGAACCTTTGCCAATGTTTCTTTGTTTTGAGGGCCTACCTCAACCGCCCAATCGCTAAGGTCTGTTGGTGTTGCTCTAAATAGAACAGGGGAGCTCCAATTATCGCCGCAGATAACGATATGGTTGGGGTTGTCCTCATCCATATTGAACATCCAAGCGTCTTTAGGAATATTCATAGTATAAAGTCCGTGGAACTCGCCATTTATATAAACTTCTATCGGAAAACCGTCAATAGCGCCATTGTTGGGAGCAGTATTAAAGAGGTTGTATTTCTTTTGCATCTGCCCTGCGAGCTTTGCGGTAACAACATTTCTCGCATGGGTCTTATCAATCCAGTTTGCCTTAAGGCAGTATTTATTCTGCGCACCCCAACCAACATCGATACTCAATTTTTCCGAATATTCGGAATCCTTATAAAAGTTTATGGTGTAGTTTTTCTTATCATATTTCAAACTTGAGGTTCCCTGCACCTTGATTTTAGCGGCTCCCGAAACGGTCTTCTCATCGCTTCTATATTCGAAAGTAATGTTCCTGACATCTTTCTTCTTGGTCATTTCTGCCATATCGCCCGTAAAATAAAGCTTGGGGCAATAATTAGAACTGAAATCCTTGCAAAGAGTGCATTCGCCGGCAAGATAGTTATGCGCCAAAGCCTCGCCCTTTGTTTCACCGCATACTGTGCAGGTTTGCGGGGCAGAGCAGGTTGCCTCAGAATAAGAATGGACATGAGATGCAACTGCATCAATATTTTCTTTTTTATCGCCGCATGAAGCAAAACTAAACAGCATAACAAAAAATAGCGCAAAAGCTAAAATTCTTTTCATTTTATATTCCTCTCGCAACATTCAATACTTAGTGATTATATAATAGCAACAATGTAAAACAATTTCAAGGACAAATCAATGAGGTATAATTGAGAATAAAAAAGCGCCCCGTTTTTTAACGGGGCGCTTTTTTTTAGGACTCTTTCTGCTTGCGCTTCTCACGCTCTTTGGCTTCAACGTTGCTCAGAACGTGGCGAAAAATGCCCGTGAACTGCGCTTGTGCCATTTTCTCGAGCTCGTCGCGAGAGATTTTTCCCGCTTGGAAAAGCTTGAGCAACTTTTTCGCTTCCTTTTCATGCTTTGAAAGCTCGCGGCCAATGTTGCCTAAAGCGGCAGAAGCGGTGGGGTCGGAATAGTAGTTCATAGTTCGTTCCTCCTAAAATATTAAATTGTTAGGAAGGCAATAAAACAAGCCTACCTTGCAAAATGGATAGAATTCTCCCTTGGAAAACTCTATCCTTCGCAAAATAAGCTGAAAATCTGTGACCCTATGGTATCATAGGATAAGAAAATTGTCAAGTGTAAATAAAAAATCAATCAATTGACAATTTAAGCGAAAAGCACTTCCAAAGAACGTTATATTACCGATTGAGTGTTTATAATAACCGAATACTTGTAAGGTATTGCAATAATTAAAATAGACGGTTATTATGTCCTTGAAAGGAGGAATTATATGAAATGCGAAATAATAATTGACAACAATTGTGAAGAAAAAATAATAGTCTATGCAAGAGATGAGAGCCCGTTAGTTAAGGAAATCAAGAGGCTCGCGGATGAGTCAGAAGCAATTATAGGATATAAGGACAAGCAAATTATAAACCTCAACCCTTATGAAATAATATGTGTAACGGTGATAGGAAACAAGGTGTATGCGGTTTGTGAGAATGAAAAATTTCTGCTCAAAGAACGTCTTTACACCCTTGAAGAAAAACTGCCCGACACATTTATAAAAATAAATCAATCTTGCATAGCGAATACAACTAAAATCGAAAGATTTGATTCATCAATTTCAGGAACAATGAAACTGCATTTCAGAAACGGTTGGAGCGATTATGTTTCAAGGCGCCAACTAAAATTTATTAAAGAAAGGTTTGGTATATAATGAAAAAATCTATAAAAGAGTTTTTACATAGAGGTCTTATTTTTGGCGGATTTGGACCGATTATTATGGGAATAGTTTATGCAATTCTTGAAAAGACGGTAGAAGGGTTTTCTCTTGGTGGAATTGAGGTTTTGGTTGCAATAATTTCTATTTATGTTCTTGCTTTTTTGCAGGCGGGGGCATCGGTTTTCAATCAGATCGAGGATTGGAGCATTCCAAAATCAACGCTTTGCCATTTTTCTGTTTTGTTTTTTGCATATTTAGGCTGTTACCTTGTCAACAGTTGGATTCCGTTTGATATAAACGTGGTTCTGATTTTTATTGCAGTATTTATAGTAGTATATATTGTTATTTGGTTGACTGTATTTATATCGGTAAAGCTAATTACAAAAAAACTGAACGCTAAATTAGGATAAAAAACAACTCCACCTACTGAGGTGGAGTTGTTTTTTTAATCTAAATTTTCAGTCAGAAGTTCAATTGCATATTTTGTATATTTTGAGAGATACTGACCTTTTTTAGTTACAATAACGGGTTGCCGCGAACGAAAATCACGTTCGAGCTTGAATAATAAAAGGTCATTGCTTTTTTCAATATGCTTGATAAACTGGAGAGGCAGAATTGTGGCTCCAATGCCTTCGCGGCACATTGCCCAGGCAGTGCTTACTCCTATAACCTCTGCTGAAATATTTGGTTCTATATTAGAGAATGCAGCGGCTTTGTCAAAGAGGGCACGCATTTCCTGACCCTTGCTTAAAACTATGAAAGGCAAATTCCCGCAATCCTCAAGCTTCAAGGTCGGCAAAAAATCGTCTTTGTTAAAGGGTAGTCCTTCAGCAAGTGCTTTTGGAACTGCCAGAACCAAAACATCAGGTTCTAAAGGGATAACATCTAGTAAAGCTTCATCAACGGGCAGGTTGACAATAGCAAGGTCATATTTACCTTCGGCGGTTTCCTTCCTTAGAATATCGCTTGACTGCTCATGTAAAACAATTTTAACATCGGGGAACTTTTCTTTTATCTGCTTTGAAATTTTAGGAATCAAATAAAGACTGCGAAAAGGAGAGATGCCGATAGAAAGGCTTCCTCTTTTTCCGCTTTTAAATTCCTCCATTGAGCGAAGCAACTGGTCCTCCTCATATAAGAGCTTTTTAGCCTCGCAGAAGAAATGCTCACCCGCAGGAGTAACGGTTAATGGGGTTGTATTTCGGTCAAAAAGCTTAACTCCAAGGTCACTTTCAAGAGCGGCAATCTGTTTGCTTAATGCAGGTTGTGAAATGCCGAGCTTTTCAGCAACTAAAGAAAAATTTAAGGAATTATAAAGCTCTATTGCATATTGAAGCTGTCTTGTATTCATAAAAATACCACCAATGCAAATAATAATGTATATAACCTATTGTTTATAATCATAATAACTCTTTGATTAAAATAATGCAAGATATTTTATTTTTAGCTTGACAAAAACCAATATTTGTGTATAATATAACCTATAAGTAATATGATTTATAACCTAACGGTTAACGAAAGGAGAAAACAAAATGCCTTCATCTCTTGTTTATCTTGGCATTATGCTTGTTGTCATCATCATATGGTTTGTTTTAGTCAAGCGTCCTGTTTATGAAGCGGTTTTATTGAGCTTTTTGCTTCTGCTTACTATAACAGGAACCTGGGGCAACGTTTTAACATATATTGATGATGCTTTGTCAACCTCGCTTTTATATTCGATGGTTGCATTTGTATCAATGTCCATTTTGCTGACAAAAACGAAAATCATTGATAGCTGCATCGCAGTTATTCTATCGCTTTTTGGTCGCGTAACCGGAGGAGCAGGTTATACTGCAGTTATAGCCAGTGCATTTATGGGAGCTTTATCAGGATCTGGTCCCGGAAACGTTATGGCAACCGGTTCATTAACTATTCCTGCTATGAAGCGTTCAGGTTTTCCGGCAGAGCTTGCAGCTAATATTGAAAGTAATGCAAGCTATATGGGCAATATGATTCCGCCTTCTTCTAATATTGTTGCTGCTTTAGGCGCGTTTACCGCTCTCTACCCGCAGCTTAATATAACAACCGGTCAGTTCTGGATTGTCCTTTGGGGAATCTCTTTATGGTTTATTGTGCAGAGAATTGCAATGGTTTGGGGCTTCTGTAAATACTATAAAGTTAAGCCTATGGCTAAAGAAGAACTTCCCAGCCTTAAGGAGACTCTTAAAAAAGGCTGGAAGGGATTGCTTATTCCCGTAATCATTCTGTTGCCGTTTATTCTTGATTATCTGTTTAAAGATAATTTCTTCACTGCAAGACTTGGAGCTACCGGTGCTAAATATCTTTCCTCCTCCATTCTGCTCTTTATAGGTGGTATTTCTTCAATTTATACCTGCTTTGTTGCAGAAGATAAGCAGACTGTTAAGATTAAAAATCTTGCCAAAATGTTCGGCGATGCGGTTAAAACCATTGCTCCTGCAATCGGTGTTTGCGTTTTTGGTTATATGATAGGCTCGCTTTTTGCTGACTTGAATGTTGCCGATGAAATGGGCGCAATAATTTCAAGCTGGAATTTCGGTAAATTGGGAACCGTTGTTGCTATTTGCGCTATAACCTGCTTTATGGGTATGGTTATTCCGGGCTCATCATTGGTTGTTATTTTTGGACCTATGTTTATAACGGTTTTAGCAAGCATTGGCTGTGACCCGATGCTCGTTGCCGCGATGCTTCCTTGCATCTGCGGTGTTATGTGCGGAATAACACCGCCGCTCGGCCTCGGTATGTATGCAGGTATGACCATTGCAGAGTCTGACTTTTCCAAAACCTTCAAAAACAATCTTTGGTGGGTAGCGGCGCAGTTTATTCTCGAGGTAGTTGTTCTTATGGGCTGGCTGCCTATATTAGGTTTATAAGGAGGTAACTAAAATGAAAAAAATCGCAAAGAAAATTTCCGATGCTTTAAGGGTTGTTTTCGGCTATGGTATTATGATTTGTCTTTTTGCCGGCGGTTTAACATTCTTCGGTTATCTCGCGGCACTTATAATCGGCGGCGAAGCAGCAGCAGCAATATGCGTTTTTATATATAAAACTATTATTCCGATAATCATATATGCCTCAACAATTTTAGTTTTGTTGGGTCTTGTAGTTATGTATCTTAACGGAGAAGTAGCTCTTACTGCTGATAAGAAAAAGGCAGCTAAACACGAAGGCGAACATTAAAAACAAAGAAGCACCTATCCAAGTGGATAGGTGCTTCTTTTATTTCTATGCCAATTCATCGAAGGGGATAGGGGTGCCACCGTTGCGGTCGGATTCGAATGCCGCCATCATAACCTTGAGCACTCGGCGAGCCTCTTCATTTTTTACTATTTGTTCAGCCTTGCCATCAATAGTATCGCAGAAATTGCGATAAAAATCATGAACATCAGTTTGAGGAAGCTCTTTTATGTAGCGTTCAATGGTGAGTTCATCTCGCGGCGACATAGTCATTGTTATACCAGCCGCAGTCTGAACAGGAACAACCTCGCGCTCGTTCCATGCCTTGCATTTTGTAATCTGTGCATTTTCTCTGAAATCGGGAATAAGAGCAGTTCCTTTTTTGCAGAGCATATAGAATCTCGGAAGCTTAATAAAGTTATAGGATGCAACTTCAACATATCCCTGCTTGCCGCTTTTGAAGTTGATGGTAAGTCTGAAGCCGTCATCAACCTCGGTGCTGGTAAGATATGTGCACCGGCAGGAAATAGTATCTATTTCATCGGTGATTACCTGTAGCAGCTGGTCTATAAGGTGAACGCCCCAGTCAAGCACAAGGCCACCACCGTTTTCCTTTTTAGAGCGCCAGCCGCCCGGAACGCCTCTCGAACCGTGGACACGCGATTCAATGCGGATAACATCATCGATTTCTTTGCTTTCTATAAGATTTTTAATCAAGACAAAATCAGTATCCCATCTGCGATTCTGATGAACACTGAAAACGCGGTTGTTTTTATTTGCGGCCTCAACAATACGGTCAAACGATTCAATCGACAAGGTTACAGGCTTTTCGCATATAACATGTTTGCCTGCTTCAAGGGCCCTGATGCATATTTCTTCATGGCTATCATTAGGTGTTGCGCAAACAACAATATCAACATCTTTGTCAGCGAGAACTTCTTCAAAAGAGTTATATGTGTTTATATTGCGCTTATGCGCCAAATCAATGCGCTCGGGTCGGATATCGTAAACACCTGCAATATTAACGACATCGTTTCTAAGTGCCATAATGCCATGCCAGCCGCCCTGACCGCCATAACCTACGATAGCAATATTCTTTTTCATAGCAAAAACTCTTTTCTTGATAAAGAATAGCTCTGAATATCATAAAATATTGAACCGATTAACCAAGTTTGATACAGAGCATATATATTTTTGTTTAGTATAGCAAATCCAAATAAACAGAGTCAATAGTTTTGATAAATGTTTTGATGATTGTTGTAATGTTTTTAGCGGAGTTAATGGCATATGGGACCTGCCGTTGCTCATAGCATTTACAGTAAAGAAATGTTAGGAGTTTTTAGTATGAAACTTTTTATATTCACAAAACGGCAGATTTTAATAATTGGATGTGCATTTTTAAGCGTTATTCTGGGTGCGGTTATATCGGTCAATGCCTTTGCCAAGACCGAAAGGCTGTTGCCGATATATTCGGTTGGAACCGAGGAAAAGAAAATCGCAATATCGTTCGATGCTGCTTGGGGCGCCGATGATACCGATACGCTTATAGAAATTCTTAAAAAGTATAATGTCCCTGCAACCTTTTTTGTTGTGGGGCAGTGGGTGGATAAATATCCTGAGGAGGTTAAAAAGCTGTCGGACGCGGGGCATGATGTTATGAACCATTCCGCAACTCACCCTTATATGACCTCGCTTTCAAAAGTGAAGATGATAGAGGAACTGAATACCTGTAACGAGAAAATCGAGGCAATAACAGGCAAGAGACCGAGCCTTTTCAGATGCCCCTACGGCGATTATAATAACGCAGTTATAAGTGCGGTTGATGAAATCGGAATGCATACAATTCAATGGGATGTTGATTCGCTTGATTGGAAGGAATCGGCCACAGCGGATAGTATTGTTGCAAGGGTGACAGGCAAGGTGCAGAACGGTTCGATAGTTCTATTCCATAATGATGCCGAGCATACTCCCGAGGCGTTGCCGATAATCTTAGAAAAACTGATTTCCGAAGGCTATACCTTTGTTAAAATAGCGGATTTTATTTATTATGACGATTTCGCAATAGACCACCAAGGCAAGCAAATACCAAATGAAACTATAAAAAAAGACGGCGAATAGCCGTTTTTTTTAAGTAATAAGTAAAAGGTAATAGTGAAGAGGTGCAGTGTGCTTCGCACGAATTTATAACACAACAGAACCATCCCTCTGTGTTCATTAACAAATAAAGAGACAAGAGAACCGTCCCCGCGTCTCTCAAAGTCCCCAAGGCAATTGCCTTGGG
>JAZOQD010000124.1:0-4859 GCA_045655925.1 Acutalibacteraceae bacterium
ATATATCTGTCAATATACGCCGTTTGCCTGGCGGTTATCTTCCTGCTCATCTGCCACGAGCCGTTTGGACTTGATACCAATATTACCGCCGTTGTAACATGCTTTAACAATGTTGGCCCCGGTTTCAATGCAGTCGGCCCCATGGGTTCATTTGCAGACTACAGCGGTATTTCTAAAATCGTTTTGTCCTTTGCAATGCTTTTGGGCAGACTTGAAATTTTCCCAATTATATTCTTATTCTCTCCATCATCATGGATGAAATCTAAATAAAGAGGTGCTTTTATGGCAAACATCTGGCATGATATTTCACCTGATAGAATAAAACCCGAGGACTTTATCTGTGTTGTTGAAATAACAAAAGGAAGTAGGAAAAAATACGAGCTTGATAAAGAAACGGGCCTTATCATTCTTGACCGCATTCTTTACACCGCAACCCACTACCCAGCTAACTACGGTTTTATCCCTAGAACCTACGGGGATGACAGTGACCCACTTGATGTTCTTATCATCTGCTCCGAGCCGCTTGAACCACTCACTTTGGTCAGAGCATATCCTATCGGTGTTCTTTCAATGGTTGATAACGGTCACAGTGATGAAAAAATTATCGCCATCCCCTTTGATGACCCGAACTATAATATGCACAAGGATATTAAGGACCTTCCCTCGCATATATTTGATGAAATGCGCCATTTCTTTACCGTTTATAAAATGCTTGAAAACAAGGAAACTGCAGTTGATAAGGTTGACGGCAGAGAAGAAGCGCTCCGCATAATTGCAAACTGCATAGATAACTACAAGGAAATTTTTGAGAATAATTAACTAAAAACAAAAAGCGGTTGGAGTTTTAAACTCCAACCGCCTTAATTTTGCTTATTATTTCTTGAATATCTTTTTAATCTTTTTGATAATTGCTTTAAGCTCCTCAGTTTTGTTAAAGAAAATCATACCGAAGAACCAAAGACCTGCCAAAACAGCAAGGCCGACAAGAACGCCTAAAATAACGAGAACGATAGTTAAAATAACCTTCCAAACAGGCGTTTTGGGCTTTTCAGAACCATCAGACTCAAGAACTATCATAAAGTCAGAAATCTCGTTGGTTTTTAAAGAAACATAGCCTGAAACCGCCGCTGTCTTATAGCTTGTTACAGCGCCCGACGAAAGCAACTGATAAATGTATATCTGCTTGCCCTCGAAAGCAACATCAACAGGGAAAGAAACAGTAATATCACCGTCATGGCTATCGGTTCCAAGCGAAACATTATATGCACCCAAAACCTTGCCGTTTCTGATATTTTCCTGCATAGTTTTATAGGTTGCATCGGTAACAAGAAGCTTTTTAACGGTTAATGTTAACTGCGGGTCAAAATAACCGCTGACCTTAATAAAGGAATCTGTATCAACCTTATCACAAAGAGCAAAGTTTGAAATTGTGAATTTGCCTTCCTGGAAAGTAATTAAATAGTTATCGCCAAACGAAAGCGTTCCTCTTAAAATAGCATAATCGCCTATTTCAGAACCGCTTATTCTTGCAAGAGCACCGATAACGGTATTGCCCTCGATAATTTCCTCGGAGGTTTTATAAGTAAACTCGGGTTCAGCGGAGCCCTGCGGCATAACTATATTATCTGCAGTAACGGTAATGGGCCTTGGGGTTATCTTGCCAACAAATTCAATGCTCTCGGTTTCAAGCTTATATTTTGCGGCATCTTTACCCGCCAATGCGAGACCGGTTGCCTTAACGGTTGCGGCCTCTTTAACATTTGCGCTATTGTAAACCGCATTAGTTGCGGTAAGACGAACATCATGGCCCTCTCTAACGCCGCTTAAAACATAATCTTTGGCAAGAATGGTTGCTTTATCCGTTCCGTCATAAACCTTTTCAATAACTGCATCTTTCGCAGGCTTAACGGTTGCAGTAAGCGAGGTTACCGCCTTAAAGGTTGTTTTAAGGGCAATACCGTTAGCGTATGCCGGATCATCATATTCATAAATTTCCTCTACATTTTCTGCGCTATCATCGGTTTTTGCCATTTCGGCGCCAAGAGTTACTGCAAAGATTTTATTATCAATAATGACCTTCTCGTCACTACAGCTTACCATTTTAAACTCATAGCGGATATCGCCTGCCGCAACTTCATCAGCCTTGAATTTATATTCGATGCTAACGTTCTTAGATGTATCAATGGTTAAGGTTTCTTTAGCGAACGGCTCATCGTCCTTAACGCCGCCGTCCATAGCGAACTTTTCAAGCGAGAAGTTCATAACAACTTTCTGCGGCGTTTTACCATCAACCGAAGCAGAAATAGTAAGCGCTATTTCCCCTGCCGATAAGGCATTAGATGTTATAGTGGGAACTAAAAGCATCAGGGTAATAATAACGAGCGCCAAAACTCTCTTAAAAATTTTCATCAATAATCCCTCCAAATTATTAGAGTATTATATTCCACAATAATTATTTTATAACATATCTTTAGAAACTGCAAGTATTTTGTTCGGTTGGTTGATTTTAATATTTCAAAATGATATAATAGGTTTAAGAATTTTAAGGGCGTGATTTTATGGCTGATACAAATTGCGAGCTTTGCTCAAACTATGTTTATGATGAGGATTGCGACGGATATATTTGCTTAGTTAATATGGATGAGGATGATTATTCAAGATATATTGTTTCTAATGATAAAAAATGCCCGTATTTCAGGCTTGATGATGAATACGCTATAGTAAGAAAGCAAAATTAAAAGACCTTGATGTTTTCATCAAGGTCTTTTATATTAGTAGTTCGATTGATGGGACATAACATTAGGTGAGCACATCAGCCATTTGTTGACCATCATCGGTCCGTTTCCACGCTTTAAGAACTTTTCATCAAGCTCGTCAATATGGTCGATTTCACCGTTTATATATTGTTCTAACCTTTCTCTGCAGCTTATAAGCCTTTGCTTAACGCCGCCTAAACGGATATCCTGAACATCGAAGCCATGGCCTTTTTTCTCATAAAGCCAAGCCTCGCGGAAGGCAACGATAAACTCATCGAGTAGCTTTTCGCACTTGGTATAATCAGAGACAATCTTCTTTAAAGCATCAATATCTTTTGACTGATAGGCTTCTCTTGTGCGCTTTCCTAAATGGTATTTAACCTCCATTAAATCGCAAAGTGCCCTTGCTGCTTTAAACATATATCCATATTCTTTATGACCTTCTAATGCGGCCAACTCTTTAGCGTGCTTAGCAAAATATTTTGCTTCAGAACCACTTTCAAAAACAGCACCATCATAAATTCCTAAGAAAACATCATTATAAAGCATATATTTATCAGGGTTAATAAGTGCAGCATAGTTTTCAACAACTATAGAGGGATAGTCAAGCTTCATAAAATCGTCGAAAGCAATACCGAACAATTCTTCGAACTTAGCCTTGATGCTTTCCATATCGGTGTTTCCGCGGGCCATTTCTGCGGCGGCAAACAAAGTCGGCAACACGCTCATTCCGGCGCATTCTGCACCGTCATCGCCCCAGCAGGTAATCAGAATATTACCAACATTATTATTTCGGCAAGCCTCTAAAGCCGCGGCAGTTCTTCTTATAGAAACCTCGTTATGCGGAGTAAAACCGGTCCACATCCAAGCGCCGCCTGCGAACCAGGTTTCGCCACCAAAGCGCTGGCTTGCCTTAATCATCATATCATAGCGCGAAACCTCGGTTGAATAATAATCCCAATAAACAATATCGCAGTTTTTTGGAACAGTTTTTGCAATTTCCTCAGTTATAACACTTGGGTCTTCAATATAATACTCGCCCTTGTTTGCCAAGCGGAAGAACATATCGCCCCACATCATAGGTCTGAAACCGTATTTTTCAGCCAGCTCGCAAACTCTCTTTAAATGGCGGCTCAGCATTTCGAATCGGTTTTCATAGCCATGCTTAAAGAGATAGTTTCCAAGGCCAACTCTGAATGCTTCATCAAAGCCAATATGTATTCTTTTGGAGTTAAAACATTCTCTCGAAACCTTGAACATTTCCTCAATAAGCTTATAGGTTTCCTCATCATCAATAAGCAGAACATCCTCAATATCACGTATTTTATGATACTCGGGCCAGCGGAAAATCTGATTAACATGAGCCAAGGTCTGAATACAAGGAATAAGCTCTACTCCTTTGCTTTCTCCGTAGCTGACAATCTCCTTAAGTTCCTCCACTGAGTATCTTCCGCGCATATATCCAAAGAAGGGTTGGCTCGGGATTTCATAGGTATCCTCAGTATAAAGCATCAGAGCATTATAGCCCA
Source organism: Acutalibacteraceae bacterium (assembly GCA_045655925.1). Lineage (GTDB taxonomy): Bacteria > Bacillota > Clostridia > Oscillospirales > Acutalibacteraceae > UMGS172. The sequence goes on from JAZOQD010000124.1 coordinate 4,286, forward strand.
TAAGACTAAGCTTATCTATATAATCTTTAACAAATTTAACAGTAAAAACTGCATTTCTCGAGCAGTCAAGCATAACGCCTAAGCAATTATTCATCAAAAATCACCCTTATCGTTAATTGTTACTTTCATTTTAACAGATGAATTACCGCTAAACCACAAATTTAGCATTATATATTAGTAAAATAGTTTGATTTGTAATTATTTGCAGGAATTAACAAACTTCATAAAGGCTTCTCTGCCCTTTTCATCGGTTTTATAAACACCTGCATCAAGCAAAACCTGCTCAAAAACAAGTCCAACTTCTTTTTGAATTATCTCGTCAATATTAGATGCATCAACCTTATCATATTTCTTTAGAAAATCATAAGCCCATTTTGCATGCTTTTCGGTTGCTTCATTGGAATAAAGGTCCTCATTTGCAACTATTTTCTCGGCCAAAATTTTCATTTCGTTTTTGAGTCTTGCAGGTAAAACAGCAAGTCCCATAACCTCTATAAGACCGATGTTTTCTTTTTTAATATGATGAAGCTCGGCATGAGGATGATAAACGCCCATGGGATGCTCATCGGTGGTA
>JAZOQD010000125.1:0-1954 GCA_045655925.1 Acutalibacteraceae bacterium
TAGTGATTTTCTGCCACTCGGAGAAACCTTCAGATGAGTCAATACAAAGAACATCTGCACCAGCCTCAACAAGTGCGGGAACACGCTCTGCATAGTCTCTGGTATTGATACCTGCGCCAACAACATATCGCTTATCGGCATCAAGAAGCTCGTTGGGATTCTGCTTATGAGAATCATAGTCCTTACGGAAAACAAAATAGCAAAGTTTACCCTCATCATTGATGATGGGCAAGGAATTGAGCTTATTATCCCAAATTATATCATTTGCTTCCTTGAGAGTTGTTCCCTCTTTAGCAACTACAAGTTCAGAGAACGGGGTCATAAATTCCTTGACCTTAGTAGCCTTATCCATTCGGCTAACGCGATAATCTCTGCCTGTTACAATACCAACAAGCTTACCGTCTGCAGTTCCATCCTCAGTAACGGCAACGGTTGAATGACCTGTTTTCTCTTTAAGCTCGATAATATCTGCCAATGTTCCTTCGGGAGAGATATTTGAATCGCTCTTAACAAAGCCAGCTTTATAATTCTTAGCGCGTTTTACCATTGCGGCTTCATCCTCAACCGATTGAGAGCCATAGATGAATGAAACGCCACCCTCGGTTGCAAGTGCTACAGCCAGGCGGTCGCCCGAAACCGACTGCATAATTGCAGAAACCATCGGAATATTCATAGTTATAGCCGACTGTTCACCCTTTTTGAACTTAACAAGCGGGGTTTTGAGCGAAACATTCGCAGGAATGCACTCACTTGAAGAATATCCGGGAATAAGCAGATATTCGTTAAAGGTATGTGAGGGTTCGTTAATAAATTTAGCCATTTTCTTTTCCTCCTATATTAGAATAATCCTGTGATTTTACCAGAAGCATCAACATCAATTTTTTCAGCCGCAGGAACCTTAGGAAGACCCGGCATTGTCATAATATCTCCGGTCAGCACAACAACGAATCCTGCGCCTGCAGAAACCTTAAGATTTCTGACAGTTACATCAAAATTTTCGGGTGCTCCAAGCTTTGTCGGGTCATCGGAAAAACTATACTGAGTTTTTGCAACACAGATAGGCATATTGCCGCAACCCATACTCTCCAACTTATCAAGTTGTTTTCTTGCAGCAGGAGTAAACACTGCCTTATTACCGCCGTAAACCTTTTTAACAACGGCGTTTATCTTTTCCTCTAATGAAGCACTTGATTCATAAGAGAAAGTAAAATCGCCCTTTTCTTCATCACAAATGCGGACAATCTCTTTTGCGAGTGCTTCTCCGCCCTTGCCACCTTCTGCCCAAACGTTAGATAAAACAACATTTACGCCGAGAGCTTTACATTTTTCAATAATAAGCTCAACCTCTTTATCGGTATCGGTCGGGAATCGGTTAACTGCAACAACGCAAGGAAGTTTGTAAACGTTCTTAATATTAGAAACATGGCGAAGCAGGTTAGGAATACCCTTTTCCAAAGCCTCAAGGTTTTCGTTAGCGAGCTCGGTTTTAGCAAGACCACCGTGCATCTTAAGAGCGCGGATAGTTGCAACCATAACAACCGCATCAGGAGTAAGTCCTGCCATACGGCACTTTATATCGAGGAATTTTTCAGCACCTAAATCTGCGCCGAAGCCTGCCTCGGTAACTGCATAGTCTCCCATTTTAAGAGCCATTTTAGTTGCAATAACCGAGTTGCATCCGTGAGCAATATTAGCAAAGGGGCCGCCATGAACAAATGCGGGAGTTCCCTCTAAAGTCTGAACAAGGTTAGGCTTAATAGCATCTTTTAATAGCGCTGTCATGGCACCCTGAGCATTAAGCTGAGCACAGGTTACAGGCTCATCATTGAAATTATAGCCAACTATAATTTTTCCTAATCTTTCCTTCAAATCGGTGATAGAGTTTGAAAGGCAAAGCACTGCCATAATCTCACTTGCAACTGTAATATCAAATCCGTCTTCTCTCGGAACGCCA
>JAZOQD010000126.1:0-2534 GCA_045655925.1 Acutalibacteraceae bacterium
TAAAGAGTTTGAGATTTTCGGCAAAAGTAATTTCAATGAGCTTTGCTCCGAGATGCAGATAATGCCTCTTGGCCGTATGCCGATTGACACAAAGCTGACCGAGCTTTGTAACGAGGGCGAGTTTGAGAAATTCTATGCATCTTATCTTGAAGATGCGGCAAATATGATTGAAACCGCTTATAATAAATAATTTTTAAAGCTTTAAAATGCCTTGGGTGAAGGAATTTGCCCAAGGCTTTTTTATGCTTTTAGCGCAAAAGTAATCTAACTTGTCCAAAATTGTTAAATAAAATCACAACACAAGATATAGTGTTGAATTTTAGAAAAATATACAAAATATCGACAATTTGTGTTGACAAACTAAAACCGCTTTGCTACAATAGAAATACACTCGATTGGAGGAATTACTGTGAAAATTATTAAGAGAAACGGTTCAGAAGCCATATTTGAAGCCGTAAAAATTGAAAACGCTATCGCAAAGGCTAATCTTGCAACAGAAGGTAAGCCCGAGCTTATTCCTGAGCAGATTCATGCTATTGCTGCGATTATTGAACATTATTGTGATGGAATCGGAAGAGCTCTTTCGGTTGAAGAAATTCAGGAGTTGGTTGAAACCCAACTTATGAAGCATGGCGCTTATGAAACAGCAAAGCGCTATATCCGTTACAGATATACAAGAAATATTGCCCGTGCTTCTAATACAACTGACGATAAGATTCTTTCTCTTATCGAATGCAATAATGAGGAAGCCAAGCAGGAAAACTCCAATAAGAACCCCACTGTTAACAGTGTTCAGCGCGATTATATGGCAGGCGAAGTTAGCCGCGATATAACCGAGAGAATACTCTTGCCTGAAGAAATTGTTAAGGCTCACAGAGAGGGTATTATTCATTTCCATGATAGCGATTACTATGCTCAGCATATGCACAACTGCGACCTTGTTAACCTTGAGGATATGCTTCAGAACGGAACCGTTATCAGCGGAACTATGATTGAGAAACCGCATAGCTTCTCAACTGCTTGTAATATTTCAACCCAGATTATTGCCCAGGTTGCCTCTAACCAATATGGCGGTCAGAGTATCAGCCTTACCCATTTGGCTCCTTTCGTTCAAATTTCGCGTGAGAAGATTCGCAAGGAGGTTCTTGAGGAGATTGAGTTCTCGGGCGCAAGACCCTCTGATGAAGCTATTGATGAAATTGTTGAGAGAAGACTCCGCAAGGAGATTCAGAAGGGCGTTCAGACCTTGCAGTATCAGGTTGTAACATTGCTTACAACCAACGGCCAAGCTCCGTTTATTACCTTCTTTATGTATCTTGGCGAAGCAAGAGATGAAAACGAAAAGCGCGACCTTGCTATGATTATAGAAGAGGTTCTTAATCAGCGCTATACCGGCGTTAAAAATGAATCAGGCGTTTATGTAACACCCGCATTCCCCAAGCTCATTTATGTTCTCAGCGATGATAACATCACCGAGGATTCACCTTATTGGTATTTAACCAAACTTTCCGCAAAATGCACTGCTAAGCGTATGGTTCCGGACTATATTTCCGAGAAAATTATGCTCAAACTCAAAATTGACCAGAACGGCAACGGCAACTGCTATACCTGTATGGGTTGCCGCAGCTTCTTAACACCTTGGGTTGATGAGAATGGCAAACCTAAATACTATGGTCGTTTCAATCAGGGCGTTGTAACTCTTAACCTTGTTGATGTTGCTTGCACCGCAGGTAGAGATGAAGAGCGCTTCTGGGAAGTTTTAGAGCAACGTCTTGAACTTTGCCATAGAGCATTGCAATGCCGCCATGAGCGTCTTGAGGGAACGTTGTCTGATGCCGCTCCGATTCTTTGGCAGTATGGCGCATTGGCAAGACTCGAAAAGGGCGAGCCCATTGATAAGCTTCTCCATGGCGGATATTCAACCATTTCGCTTGGATATGCAGGTCTTTGGGAGTGCGTATTTGAAGTAACCGGCAGAAAACTCACCGAAAAAGATGGTGAGGCATTCGGCCTTAAGGTTATGCAGAAATTAAACGATGCCTGCCTTAAGTGGAGAGATGCTGAGAATATTCATTATTCTCTCTACGGAACTCCGCTTGAGTCAACAACCTATAAGTTCGCAAAATGCTTGCAGAAGAGATTCGGTGTTATACCCGGAGTTACTGATAAGAACTATATCACTAACTCTTACCATATCCATGTTACCGAGGATATTGATGCATTCAAGAAACTCGAGCTTGAGAGCAAGTTCCAGGCTTTGTCACCCGGCGGCGCTATCAGCTATATTGAGGTTCCCAATATGCAGGATAATATTGAGGCAGTTTTAAAGGTTATGCAGTTTATCTATGATAATATTATGTATGCCGAACTCAACACCAAGAGTGACTACTGTCAGGAATGCGGATTCGATGGCGAGATTCTTATTAAGAAGGATGACGACGGAAAGCTCGTTTGGGAATGCCCCAAGTGCGGCAACCGCGACCAGAACAAGATGAATGTTGCAAGAAGAACCTGCGGCTATATTGGAACTCAGT
>JAZOQD010000127.1:0-8013 GCA_045655925.1 Acutalibacteraceae bacterium
TCTCATTCTTTATTATGAAGTATCACTCGGTATGAATGATTATGTTCTTATAATGGCTCCTGCAATTATTATAGCCTCTGTTTTCACTGCGATTTACGGTAGAGTTTATGATAAGTTGGGCTTTAAAAAGTCGGTTATCCCGTCGGTTGCCTTGCTTATGGTAGGCTATGTTTTCTTGTTCTTCTTTAAAACAACATTACCTGTATTTGTGGGCTCGTTGCTTATGATGTGCGGCTATCTTTCGGGCGCGGCAGTTTTCGGAGCTATGATAAGAGATTGCACACCTAAGGATAAAGCGGGCGTTTTCCAAGGTGTAAGAATTTTCGGTCAGGTTTTGATTCCCGGTGTTAGTGGCCCGTATATTGGTTCACTTGTGCTTAAAAATGCCGAAACCATAACTAATAATGATGGAACGGTTTCCTTTATCCCTAATGAAAACATATATCTTGCCGCTTTTGCAGTTGCGGTGATTTTAATAGGCGTTTTGGTATTCGAATTTAATGCGATCAAGAAAAAGGGAGCATCTAATGAGTAAAAAGCTTGAAAGATTATATACAAAAGCAGGAGAAAATCTCCAAGATAAAGTATATGACTGCTATCCGCGTCCTCAGCTTAAAAGAGATTCGTTTTTTAACCTTAACGGTTTTTGGCAGTTTAGCGCGGTGAAAGTAGGCCAAGAGCCTGATTATAAGGAAACAATAAGGGTTCCTTATTGCCCTGAATCAATCTTATCGGGGATAGAAAAGACCTATAAAAAAGGAACTGCATTTTATTATAAGCGCGAGTTTTCGTTGCCCAACGGGTTTATAAAGGATAAGGTTATTTTGCATTTTGGCGCAGTTGACCAAATAGCTGAGGTCTATTTAAACGGCAAACTGCTCGGTTCTCATATTGGCGGATATGAGGCATTTTCCTTTGATATAACCAATGAGTTAAAAGAGAATAACGAGCTTTTGGTTATTGCTACTGATGACCTTGATAAGACCTATCCTTACGGCAAGCAAAAGCGAAACCGAGGCGGTATGTGGTATACAACCGTTTCGGGTATATGGCAGACGGTTTGGGTTGAAAGCGTAGCGAACGAATATATAAAATCGCTTAAGATTGAGCCTGATTTAAAGGGAGTAACGGTTACGGTTGACGGAATTGATGAGGCTAAAATTCTTATTACTACTCCCGAAGGAGAAACAGAGCTTATGATGATAGGCGGCGCCTTCCGCTTTGCGCCCGAAAATCCTCGCCTTTGGTCGCCAGAAGACCCTTATTTATACTGTTTTAAAATCATAACTGAAACAGATGCCATTGAGTCTTATTTTGCTTTAAGAACCGTTTCGGTAGGCTTTAGCGGCGGCGTTACCCGCCTTATGCTTAATGAAAAGCCTTATTTTTTTCATGGTCTTTTAGACCAAGGCTATTTTCCTGACGGAATATTCACACCGGCATCGCCCGAACTGTTTGCTGAGGATATAAAGGCGGCTAAGGAGCTTGGCTTTAATATGCTCAGGAAGCATATTAAACAGGAACCCGAGCAGTTTTATTATGAATGCGACCGTCTTGGAATGATTGTTTTTCAAGATATAATCAATAACGGGCAGTATTCGTTCTTAAGGGATACGGCATTGCCAACTATTGGAATAAAAAAGCTTCCGCGTATTTTGAATTTCAGAAAAAAGAAAACAAAAGAAGAATTTTCAAAAGCGGCAGAAAGTATGGTCAAAACGCTTTATAATCATCCGTCTGTTTGCTATTATACTATCTTCAACGAGGGTTGGGGACAGTCTAAGGGCAGGGGAATGTATGAAAAACTAAAGGCTCTTGACCCCTCGCGAATATATGATACGGCATCGGGTTGGTTCTATGAAGAAAAGACCGATGTTGAAAGCCTTCATATTTATTTTAAGCCGATAAAAATTAAGAAGTCTGATAAGCCGATTGTTTTATCCGAGTTTGGAGGTTATTCCTGGAAGGCAGAGGGGCATATTTTTAACCCCTATAACACTTACGGCTATAAATTTTTCAAAGACCGCAAAGATTTTGAAAACGCTCTTATAAGCCTTTATGAAAATGAGGTTATTCCTTTGGTAAGTCAAGGCATTTCTGCCGATGTTTATACTCAGCTTACCGATGTTGAGGATGAAACGAATGGACTTATAACCTATGATCGCAAGGTTATAAAGGTCAACCGTGATAAAATGCAGATAATAGCAAATAAGTTGCAGGAATTATGCGAATAAAAAAGAACCGCAGTAGGAAACTACTGCGGTTTTAATTATATGTTTTTATATTGTTGAGGCGAAACACCCGTTATTGATTTAAAAACTCTTGAAAAATAAAACTGGTCATCAAAACCAACATAGGTGGCTATATCCTTTATAGACATTGAGTTGTTGAGCAGCAACGCCTTTGCCTGCGCAATTCTTAAGCAGTTTCTATATTCGACGGGGCTCATACCCGACCATTCTTTAAACAGATGATGAAAATAGCCCTCGCTGACTGCACAGATGGAAGCATATTTTGAAATTTTTTCGTTTCTGTTCCATTCCTTATGAAGCAATCTTATGCCACGGCGGATGGGATAATAATCATCAGCTTTATCTTTTATACAAGAAACAACTGTATCAAAAAGTTCATATAATTTTGCTTGTTTTCTCAATTTTGTGGCATTTGAATCATTAAAAACGCGGGACATCTCGTTTATAACTGATTCAATCTGAGAAAAACTATCACTTGCAAGTTTGCAAATGGTATCATCAAGCAGAATATCATTACCATTAGAATCTTTTGTAAGAAAATTGAGAGTAAAGGAGTCAATGATATTGTTAGAAGTTGGCGGATTGATAAAGTCAACCGAATACATTGCATTTTTTGGCACAAGCGCAAGGTCACCCTTACTTATTGTAATAAAACTGCCATCTGTGTTGGTTAATTTCATCTGAAAATTGTCATCACATATAAAAATGAGAGCGTTAGTTGGCCTATTAGCATATTTATATTTATAAAAGCCTTTGAGGTTGCGCCATTTCTGCGCAACTATGCTTTCACAATGCAGTTGAAGATTATCAGAAGCTATATCCAAAAAATTCATAAAATCCCCCGATACAATTAAGTGATGCTATATAATTATACAATATAATATGAGAATTGTCCATATTTTTTCAAAATAACCATTCCTATTTATTTTTTATAACCTTATTATTATAGAGGCATAAGATGCTTTTAAAATCAACTTCAAGGTGGTTAGGTTATGAAAAAAATGAAGGTTGCTCTTATTGGCTCTGGCATGATAAGTAATATTTACTTGCAGAACCTTAAGAGCTTTAATGCCATTGAGCTTGTTGGCTGTTCGGATATTATTCCCGAGCGTTCTAAGGCGAAGGCTGAGAAGCATGGCATTCGTCAGATGACCAATGAGGAAATATTCAATGACCCTGAGATAGAACTTATTGTTAACACAACATATCCTTTGGCTCATTATGAGGTTTCGAAGCAGGCGTTGGAGGCAGGGAAACATGTTTACTGCGAGAAGATGACTACTGAAACTATTGAGCAGGCAAATGAGCTTATGGCTTTAGCCAAATCAAAAGGTCTCTTTATTGGCGGAGCACCGGATACTTTCTTAGACGGAAGCGCCCAACTTGCAAGACAGATTATAGAGAGCGGAATAGTTGGTAAACCTGTTATGGTTGATGCTATGCTTAGCCGTTCATATCATCACGAGCGTAATTATCTTGGAAGCGAAAAGCGTTTTGCTTTCCATCGTCATGGCGGAATTATTTTTGATATGGGCTCTTATTATCTTACCGAAATGGTATTCCTGCTCGGCGCTATTAAGAGAGTTTCGGGTTTTGCTCAGATTAGAGACCCTGAAAGAACTTATATGAACCCTAAGTGTCCTATGTTTGGTCAGCAGATGCTGGTTGAGTCATGGAACAATGCAACCGGCTCGCTTGAATTTGAGTCCGGAGTTTTAGGCCATCTTACCATTACCTCTGAGGGCGGATCCGCGACTAACCGCTTTATTATTTACTGCACAGACGGTAAGATTGACCTTGGTGACCCCAATAATTACGAAAATGTTATTAAGGTTTATAACAAGAAGGGCGAAGAGAGCATTATTCACACTCCGTTTGCTTTCAATTCCGGCGATAACCGCTCTATTGGTATCCTTGATGCAGTTTATGCTATTAAAAACGGCAGAGAGCCGCGTTGCAACGCCGAACTTAACCGCCATGTTTTAGAGGCGGCCTTAGGTATTTGCGAAAGTGGTCAGACCGGTTCCGTTTATAATATGACAACCACTTGTGAGCAACCCCAACCCTTGAAGCCCGGTTACACCGAGTATCCTGAACTTGTTTTTGACCTTTAATTCCAAATAAATTAACTTTTAAGGAGAAATAGTTATGTATAAATATGGTTTGCAGATGTATACTCTTCGCAATTTTATGAAGACCCCCGAAGACCTTGACAGCACCTTAAAAAAGGTTGCCGATATGGGTTATCAGAATGTTCAGATTTCGCCACCTTCGTTTACTAATTCCGTTGCTTTGGCGGAGCAACTCAAAGGTTATGGCCTCTCGGCAGACTCGGCGTTTTGCAGTGTTTATAAAATTCCTGAAAATATTGGTGATATTGTGATTGCTGCTAAGGCTCTCGGCACTGATGTTTTAAGAACTGACTCAATTAAAAATGCAGACAGATACTCTATCGAAGGCTACAAGAGCTTTGCTGAACATATGAATGTTTGTGGTAAATTGCTTAAAGAAAACGGTCTTAAGTTTATGTATCATTTTCATTCCTTTGAGTTTATAAAACTTGGCGAAAATCTTCGCGGAATTGATATTCTTCTCAATGAAACCGACCCTGAATATGTTATGTTCCAGCCTGACGTTTTCTGGTTGACTGCATCGGGCACAGAACCGAGTGAGGCACTCAAAATGTTCAAGGGCAGAGCAGAATATATGCACCTTAAGGATTATGTTATCGTTAAAAATACTACTGAGGTGTTAGAGGAAACCAAGAGAGCATCTGCTCCTGTTGGAACAGGTAATCTTAACTGGGATGCAATTATCAAAACTGCAAAAGATATCGGAATCTATAACTTTGTTGTTGAGGATGATATGGGCTCACTTGACCCGTTTGATAGTGCAAAGCAGAGTATTGACAATATGAAGAAATTAGGCTTCTAATCATTAAACAAGGAGGAAAGAAATTTGAAAAAGTTTCTTATAATTTTAATGTCAGTTGTTTTGTTAACCACAATGTTAGCCTCTTGCGGCAATCCCGAGCAGGCAGACTCAAATGTCCAATCCGAAGCCGGAGATTCATCAACTTCTGTTGATACTGCCGGTGATGCGAAAGTATTTAACATAAATGTTCATTCGGGCAATAATAAGAAGTTTACTTTGAACAGAAATTTTTCTGCTAAAAAGGAGAGTATCTCCTTAATCCTCGTTGTTGGTCAGTCTAATTTTATGGTTGGACAGGGTCATAACGCAGAAATGAAGTTTTATAAAGATGGAAGAACCGACAAGAAGCCGGTAGCAACCGTTATCCCTGAAAAGGGCAAGGCATATACAAGTGGTTATCAGCAGCCCATTACTCAACTTTCTGATGCTAATGATATGTATTATGTATCAAACCCGAATAGAGAAGGCGGTTCAAGAAGTGGTGTAACTCCTCCGTTTGCAAAGCGTTGGAGTGAGATAACCGGAACAAAGGTAGTCTTTATACAGGTGGCTCAAGGCGCAACTTGTATGCACGAATGGACTCCGAATTTCCAAAACTACACCTGCACTTGTCCTCACGGTCAGCAGTATGCTCTTTATAGCTTGGCAAAATCGCTCTATAAAGAGAGTTATGAGGCTTTAAGCAAGGATTACAATATAATGTATACCGGCTATATTTGGAATCAGGGCGAAAATGACGAAAAATATGGCAAAAATCAGAGTAACACCATTCATGATGCAGAGGCATACTATAATGCATATTTAGATATGCATAACGGCTTTATGCGTGAACTGGAGCTTGATTTCGGTGGAATTTCTGTTGTTCGCTCGGCTTTCTCAGGTCCTACCGCGCAGAACAGTATGGTTCTTACTTTCCCGAGAATTGCTCAGTATAAGCTTTGCAGTGAAGTCCCTAACCTTTATATGCTTTCAACTATTGGCGAAACCTGCGATGTTAGTATGATGAACCAGGGCGAAACCATTCATTATGCTCAGAGCACCTTTAATAAAATGGGTGTTGAAATGGCAGATAGCCTTGCAAACCACCTTGGCATTGCTAAGAATAAAGCAAAATATTCAGGCGTTAAGGTTTATGGTGCTGACGGTGCATTGCTTGCCGCTTTTGATGCTGAGGGCAAATTAAAAGAGGGAAGCGATATCTTAACAAGAGGCGGCGCAATGGGTCAGCTTCTTATAAAGTTTGATACTTTAGGAACTACTTATACCATTGATACCGCGGTTGACGGCAAGAAGTCAGAACTTATGGATGAGTATGGCAATCTTGACTGGTCTAAAATACCTAATACAAAAAAAGAATTAAAAATGGTTGTAACTCTCGATTAAAAGTTGTATAATGTCCTAAAAGAATCCCGTTGCTATATTTAGCAACGGGATTTTAATAGGAAAAAGGGAAAAAAGATGAAACAAGAAAACAAAAAGGCGTTATTTGAGGGAATGCATAGCGGGATACCGATAGGTCTCGGTTATTTTGCGGTTTCTTTCTCGCTCGGAATAGCGGCTAAAAATGCAGGGCTTAGCGCATTAGAGGCGTTTTTTGCAAGTCTTATGTGCAATGCCTCGGCAGGTGAATATGCAGGTTTTACTATAATTGCCGCAAGCGCAGGTCTTTTACAAATGGCGATTGTAACGCTTATAGTTAACGCAAGATATATGCTTATGAGTTGTGCGTTAAGCCAAAAAATGTCAAGTGATATGAAGTTTTGGCACAGATTGCTTTTGGGCTTTTATGTTACTGATGAATTTTTCGGTATAGCTATAGCGCGACCGGGTAAGCTAAACCCGTTTTACTCTTATGGCGCAGTCTTGGTTGCTTCGCCACTATGGGCTATAGGAACATATCTTGGAACGGTTGCAGGCAATTTATTGCCGCTGAGTCTGGTTAGTGCATTTTCGGTTGCTTTATATGGCATGTTTTTGGCAATTATTTTGCCAACTGCAAGAAAAGATAAAAAAATAGCAGGTATTATTTTAGTTTGCTTTATATTGAGTTTTGCTGCGCAATATTTACCGTTGTTAAAGTCTATACCTGATGTTACTAAAACAATTGTTTTAACAATTATGATTTCTGCTGCAGCGGCGCTTTTGTTCCCGAGAAAAGAGGTGGCAGAAAATGAGTAATATTGCTTATATTCTTGTTATGGCTGCCGTAACCTATGCGGTGCGCGTTCTGCCGCTTACGCTTATCAGAAAACCGATTAAAAACACCTTTTTAAAATCATTCCTTTATTATGTTCCTTATGTTACTCTCGCGGTTATGACTTTTCCTGCTATTATTGAGGCAACAAGCAGTCCTATATCGGGAATAATCGCCTTCATAGCAGGTGTTATTGTTGCATTTTTCGGCGGCAATATTTTTACAACTGCGGTCGTTTGCTGTGCTGCAGTTTTTGTAGCTGAGCTTGTTTTGCCTTTTATTTAAAACATTCCCAAAAGATTGAACTTTTCATTTTCCTCGATGTTATCGAGTAGTAGCCTCAGATTAGAGATAGAGTTTTCAAAATCATAGTCGCTTTTTTCTATACTGTTGTTTAGAGCTACTATTTCGAAAGAAATTTCATCTATTGCCTCGTTGTTTAAAAACAACGAAAGCCACATATTATATTTCTGCCAAGAGGTATAGGCGCTTGCCGCATATCTTTTGGCAGTTTTTTTATCCTCAAAATAAACCTGCTCGGTTTTCCTTAATTCCAAATTAAGCGAATCGAACGCTTCTTTTAAGTCGGATCGTAGCCATGTCGTTCTGTGAGCCAAGGAGTTGAGGATTTAA
>JAZOQD010000128.1:0-4142 GCA_045655925.1 Acutalibacteraceae bacterium
TACGATCCGACTTATTCCATTATCTCACAAAGCTCATCCCAATAATCAACCTCTTCAAAATCCATCTTTTCAACGGGAGCGCCGGTTATTATTAAACCGTCAAAGTTTCTATCCTTAACCTCATCAAAGGTTTTATAGAAAGAAAGCAAATGCTCCTTTGAAGTGTTTTTCGAATGATATGTTCTTGTATGAATAAGCTCTAAATCAACCTGAAGCGGCGAGTTACCAAGAAGTCTCGATAACTGGGTTTCGGTTTCGATTTTTTTTGGCATTAAATTGAGCAAAAGGATTTTAAGCGGTCTTATATCCTGAGTGATTGCCCTTTTTTCGGTCATCACAAAGATATTTTCATCATTTAAAGTTTTGACCGCCGGCAAGTCATTAGGAATTCTGATCGGCAAATTAAATCACCTCAATTTTATCAAGTGCCTGCTTGATATCTTCAATAAGGTCCTCGCTGTTTTCAATACCGCAAGAGAAGCGGATAAGGTCAGGACCAACACCTGCAGCGATAAGCTCTTCATCGGTCATCTGACGGTGGGTTGCGCTTGCAGGGTGCAAGCAGCAGGTTCTGGCATCAGCAACATGAGTTTCAATAGCGGCAATTTTCAATTCCTTCATAAACGCCTCGGCGGCCTTTCTGCCACCCTTAACACCAAAAGAAACAACGCCACAGCTGCCGTTAGGCAAATACTTCTGTGCCAAATCGTAATATTTATCACCCTTAAGGCTCGGATAAGTAACCCAAGTAACTCTCGGGTCATTAGCTAAAAATTCCGCAACCGCCTGGCCGTTTTCGCAATGACGCTTCATTCTGACATGGAGGCTCTCAAGACCCATATTAAGAAGGAAAGCATTCTGCGGAGATTGGATAGAGCCAAAATCACGCATAAGCTGAGCAGTAGCCTTGGTTATGAATGCGCCCTCTAAGCCAAAGCGTTCAACATAGGTTACACCGTGATAACTTTCGTCAGGTGTGCAAAGTCCGGGGAATTTATCAGCATGAGCAGTCCAATCAAATTTACCCGAATCAACAATGCAACCGCCAACAGCGGCACCATGACCATCCATATACTTGGTGGTTGAATGGGTTACAATATCTGCGCCCCATTCAAACGGGCGGCAATTAACGGGGGTTGCAAAGGTGTTATCAATAATAAGCGGAACGCCATGCTTGTGAGCTGCATTTGCAAAACGCTCAATATCAAGAACAGAAAGCGCGGGGTTGGCAATAGTTTCGCCGAAAACCGCCTTTGTATTAGGCTTAAAGGCTGCCTCTAATTCTTCATCAGAGCAATCTGGAGAAACAAAGGTGAACTCAATACCCATTCTCTTCATAGTTACCGAGAAAAGATTAAAGGTTCCACCATAGATTGTTGATGAAGAAACAATATGGTCGCCACAAGATGCGATATTGAAAATTGAATAGAAGGATGCCGCCTGACCCGATGAGGTAAGCATTGCAGCAGTTCCGCCCTCTAATTCGCAAATCTTCTGTGCAACATAATCGTTAGTGGGATTCTGCAAACGGGTATAGAAATAGCCGCTTGCCTCAAGGTCAAAAAGCTTTCCCATATCCTCGCTTGTGCTATATTTAAAGGTTGTGCTCTGATAAACAGGTATCTGACGGGGTTCGCCGTTACCGGGTCTGTATCCGCCCTGAACACAGGTTGTTTCAATTCTCTGCTTTTTCAATTATATCACTCCATTTTGAAAACTTTTTTCGCGTTATCGCAAAGCATAAGTTTCATCTCATTACTATTAAACCCCAAAGAGAGAAAAATTTCAACCTCTTTTTTCGGAGACCACATAGGATAATCGGTTGCAAAGAGAACTTTTTGAGGTGTATAACGGCAAATTATCTCCTTAGCAACCTCTTTTGAGATATAAGCGAAGCTTGACGAACAGTCAACATAGAAGTTTTTAAAGCCACAAAGCTTCTTTGAGGCCTCCTCCCAAATTGACCAGCCGCCCATATGCGCGCCAACGATTATAAGGTCCTTGTAAATTTCAAGCACAGGTATAAGTCGGTTGGGGTTTGAGTTATCATATCGGTTATCGCCCGTATGCATTAAAATTGGCATATTATACTTTTCGCAAAGCTCATATATCTTAAGGCAACGGTAATCGTCAATCTTAAACCCTTGTATATCCGGATGAAGCTTAACACCATGAAGTCCTAAAGACATCAGATGTTTTAAATCTCCCTCTATATCCTCGCTTTCGGGATGCAAGGTTCCCAATCCTGTTAATTTTTCGGGGTGCTTTGAAACCTCTGCCGCTATAAACTCATTTATTTTGGCAACCTGATGCGGTGTAGTTGCAACAGATTGAACTATAAAGCGGTCAATTCCCGCCTTTTTCCCCTCGCTTAACAAATCGTCAACTAACCCTAAACAAACCGATTTGCCGCCGTAGAACTTATCGGTTCCATTTACGGCGGCAGCGGCTATTTTTTCGGGATAAATGTGACAATGCGAGTCTATGACACAAATATCATTTATCATTTTATTTTAAACCTAATCTCTTTGCTGCGTCTTCACGCATCTTGTATTTAAGGATTTTACCTGCGGCATTCATCGGGAAGGAATCAACAAACTCAATATATCGAGGAACCTTATGGCGAGCCATATGCTCAGTTATATAGGTTCTCATTTCTTCCTCGGTCATTGCTTCGCCGTCTTTAAGAATAATGCAGGCCATGATTTCCTCGCCATATCTTTGGTCGGGAACGCCGATAACCTGAACATCGCGAACCTTGTCGCAGGTATAGATAAACTCCTCGATTTCCTTCGGATAGATATTCTCGCCGCCGCGGATAATCATATCTTTAAGTCTTCCGGTAATCAAATATGTTCCGTCAGGTCTGCGGCAGGCAAGGTCGCCCGTGTGGAGCCAGCCTTCGCTATCAATTGCCTCAGCGGTTGCAACGGGCATTTTGTAATAGCCCTTCATTATGTTGTAGCCTCGAGCAACGAACTCGCCGTTTTCAAAATCAGCGCAGTCCTCCCCTGTTTCAGGGTTGATAACCTTACATTCAACATTTGCAAAGGCACTACCTACAGTTTCGGTTCTGACCTCTAATGAATCATAGTAGCTGCTCATTGTGCAGCCCGGAGAAGCCTCGGTCTGACCGTAAACAGAAACAATCTGCTTCATATTCATAACCTCGGTTGCCTTCTTCATAAGGTCAGCAGGGCAGTTTGCACCTGCCATAATACCAACTCTTATATGAGAGAAATCGGTCTTTTCAAAATCAGGATGCTGCATCATTGCGATAAACATTGTCGGAACACCGTTAAAGCAGGTTATTTTCTCGGAATTGATGCAGTTAAGCGCAGGCTTGGGTGAGAAATACGGCAACGGACACATAGTTGCGCCATGAGTCATAGATGCCGTCATAGAAAGCACCATACCAAAGCAATGGAACATCGGAACCTGAATCATCATTCTGTCTGCAGTTGAAAGGTCCATATGGTCGCCGATATATTTACCGTTGTTAACAACGTTATAATGAGTCAACATAACGCCTTTGGGGAAGCCTGTTGTGCCCGATGTGTATTGCATATTGCAAACATCGTCTTTATCAACGGCGGCCGCCATTCTGTAAACCTCTTCAACGGGAACGGTATGAGCCCTTAAAAGCGCCTCCTCCCAGGTTAAACAGCCCTTCTGTTTAAAGCCGACAGTAATAACATTTCTTAAGAAAGGCAGTCTGCGGCTATGGAGCGGCTGGCCTTCTTTTGTATTTTCAAGCTCGGGGCAAAGCTCGGCAATAATTGCCGAATAGTTTGAGTCTCTGAAGCCGTCAACCATAATAAGTGTATGAGTATCCGACTGCTTGAGCAGATATTCAGCCTCATGAATTTTATATGCGGTATTCATAGTAACCAAGACAGCGCCTATTTTAGTTGTTGCCCAGAAAGCAATATACCACTGCGGAACGTTGGTTGCCCAAACTGCAACATGGTCACCTGCTTTAACACCCATTGAAACGAGCGAACGGGCAAAGGTATCAACATCCTTGCGGAATTCATAATAGGTTCTTGTATAGTCTAAGGTTGTATATTTGAAAGCCAACTGGTCAGGGAACTCCTCAACCATTTTATCAAGCACCTGCGGGAAGGTTAAATCAATAAGCA
>JAZOQD010000129.1:0-12374 GCA_045655925.1 Acutalibacteraceae bacterium
TGATGAAATATATTCACATATGGATAAAGATTCTTTAGATAAGGTTAAAGCTGCAATGGGCAACAAAGAAACCATGGATAAAATTATGAAGAACCTCAAAGGCTTTAAATAAACCGTAAGGAGCAAGTAAAATGGATATAAATGCAAACAAACTGTCAGAGTTGTTAAGCGACCCTGAAGGGTTAAATAAAATCAAAGCCTTTGCCAACAGTTTGTTTGCCGAAAACAGTTTTGACGAGGCGCCGTCAAAACAAGAAAAAAGCAGTGATCCTGTTGAAAGTAATTCTGGCGGTCTTGACTTTGGCGGGTTTTCATTGCCTGATAACTTTGATATTGGTAAGATAATGGGCCTTATGTCGGCCTTATCAAATAACAAACAAGATGAACGCTCAAGGTTGCTTTTGGCGTTAAAGCCGCATTTATCAGAAGAACGACAACACCGCGTTGATAAGGCAGTCAAGCTATTGAAATTGGCGGCCATAATACCCATAATAAAAGAACAAGGTCTTTTTGATTTTATTTAGGGGGGCGAAAATATGGCTTTGCAACCGCAATTTGATGTTCAGCGTATGCAGCAGGATGCCGAGAGGCGAATGCGCGAAATGAAGAAAAGAGCCGATGTTTATATTGGCAATTCTGAAATCCCGCCTGTGCCGAACTTTGTAAAGCAAAGGAACAGAACAGAGCCTCAACCAACAAGGCTGCCGCCAGCAAATAAAAAAGGACCCGAAAGCAGAAACGGTTTTGACCTACTTCGAATCCTTAATTTTAAAAACATTAAAATTGATAGCGATGTTCTTATAATCATCGCTCTTATTTTTATGCTATCAAATGAAAACACCGATGAACTGCTTTTAATGGCGCTTTTATATATTATGCTCTAGTAAGCAGTTTGAAAGCTCGGCCACCTGCTCTATGGATAGCATTTCGGCTCTTGCATCTTCCTTAAGAGCGCAAGCACTAATAGCCGCCTTTACTCGCTCTTTAGAAATCGAAAGCCCTGAAGAAACCGAGTTGAGCAAGGTTTTTCTGCGCTGAGCAAATGCCGCTTTTATAACCTTGAAAAAGAACTTTTCGTCCAAAACTTTGACGGGAGGTTCTTTTCTTATTTTAAGGCTCATAACCGCGCTATCAACATTAGGAGCAGGAGTAAAGGAGCCTTTAGAAACCGAGAACAGATACTTAGGCTCACAGTAATAGTTAACCGAAACGGTTACGGCACCTGCCTGCCTGTTACCAACTCCGGCGCACATTCTCTGCGCAACCTCTTTTTGAACCATAACGGTTAAAGATGTTATAGGTAAGCGGCTTTCCAATATCCTCATAATAAGCGGCGAGGTTATATAATAAGGCAGATTCGCGCAAACGGCAATCTTAGCATCTTTCGGGAAATGCTCGTTGATTATTTTATTTAAATCAAGCTCCATCGCATCGCCGAAAACAACCTCAACATTATCATATTCTGCCAGAGTTTCGCTTAAAACGGGTTTTAAGCGCTCATCAAGCTCAATGGCAAGGGTTTTCTTGCTCCTTTTGGCAAGCTCGGCAGTAAGCACTCCTATGCCGGGTCCGATTTCCAAAGCATAATCCGCATCCTCTAACGCATTCTCCGCCATTTTGGGACAGACTGAAGGATTTATAAGAAAATTCTGACCAAGGCTTTTTTTGAAAGAAAAACCGTTTTTGGATAAAACCTCATTTATAACCTTTAAATTAGTAAGTTCCATTTTTTCTCCGATAAAAATAAAATAAAATTCGGGTATTGTAATACTTCCAAGATTTTGATAAAATAAATTTCAGAACTAAATGTTCAACCAATGGAGGCACTATATGAAATTTTATCAAAAGCATAGAAAATTGTCAACTTGGATTCTTGCTTTTATCCTTGTAGCATCTCTTATTTTATTTAAAGAGATTCTGGCGGCAGTCCCTGCAGCACTTTTAGCAATAAGGAACCTGCTCTCAATTTTGAGTCCCTTTATTGCGGGCTTTATGATTGCCTTTGTGCTCTATGTTCCCTGCAGCAAGATTGAAAAGCTTCTAAACAAGGCTAAAAAGCCCAACTTTTTCAGCAAGCATTCCAGAGGCATTTCTGTTTTTACCGTTTATATTCTGTTCGTTGCAATAATTGCGGTTATTTTAGCGCTTGTTATTCCTTGGCTCGTTAAAAACCTTATAAATCTTTATAACAACCGCTCGCTTTATTATATGACCGTTATCGATTTTATTTATGCGCGTTGCGATGAAAGCGGAAAGCTTTTTGGAATTGACCCCAATCCAATAATTGAGTTGCTCAATCCTGACCGTTATCTTTCAAAAATAAACCTTGAGCAACTAACCTCTATTGCAAACGGTGTTTATAAATTCGGTTCAGCTATAGTTGAAACTGTTTTGGCGGTTTTCTCGTCTGTTTATATGCTGCTTGGCAGAGAACGCCTTATGCGCTCGTTCGGCAGATTTATGACCCTTTTTATGAAACGCAAAACCGTTTCGAAAACTCATTCCTATCTCTGTAAAATAGCTGATATTTTCTACACCTATATTTACAGCACCCTTATCGATGCTTTAATTGTTGCCACTGCTTGCACAATAGCATTCCTAATAATCGGCATTGATTACGCTCCGTTGTTTGGCTTCTTAGTAGGTATTGCCAACTTAGTTCCTTATTTTGGTGCTATTATTGCAGGTGTTGGCGTTTCGGCGTTTACGGCGATTACAGGTGGCATTATTCCCGCTTTAATTACCGCCGCCGCAGTTCTCGTTATCCAGCAGATTGATGGAAATATTATTCAGCCAAAGGTTGTTGGCAAAAGCGTTGGCATCTCCCCGCTTTACACACTTATAGCCATAACCTTGGGAAGCGGCCTGTTTGGATACGCAGGAATTTTGCTCGGTGTTCCGGTTGCCGCAACGCTTAGAATGTTTATTTCGGATATTCTTCTCTGGAACGAAAACAGAATCGCTTTAAAAGAAAAAGAAGAAATAGCCGAAAATCAAGAATAATAAGTAAACTAAAAAAAGACACCGCCGGACTTGAAGTCCGGCGGTGTTATTTTTATTCGTGGTGGAAGGTCGGCACCATTTGAGCCACCTTTTCTACTACTGCTTCATCGTTATTATAGCTTATCTCTGCAAGATCAGTAAGTTCTTTGAAGAACTCATCTCGATCAAACGGAATGGGCTTGCCGATATGTATTAAATGGTTGGGAGTGGTTTCCATACCCTCCTCAGCCATTAGTTTTTCTTCATAAAGCTTTTCTCCCGGACGAAGACCGGTATAAACAACCTTTATATCAACGTCGGGCTTATAACCCGAAAGCTTGATAAGGTTTCGAGCCAGGGTATCAATCTTAACCGGCTCACCCATATCAAGAACAAATATCTCGCCACCCTTGGCATAAACGCCTGCCTGCAGAACAAGGCTTACAGCCTCAGGGATAGTCATAAAGTAGCGGATGATATCAGGATGGGTAACAGTTATTGGACCGCCTGCTTCAATCTGCTTTTTAAAGAGCGGAATAACCGAGCCGTTACTGCCCAAAACATTACCGAAACGAACGGCAACGAATTCTGTTTTCTTTTTTGGGAGCTCTAAAACGGCAGTAGCAGCCGCACTTTCATCATCGCTTTCAAAATGAGCATAAAGCGAAGGAAGTAAATCATACTTGCCTGTCTCGCTTATATAGTTCATCGACTGAACTACCATCTCGCAAAGACGCTTACTTGCACCCATAACATTGGTCGGGTTAACCGCCTTATCGGTGCTGATAAGAATAAATCTGCTGCAACCGTTTAGCATCGCCGCCTTTGCAGTTTTATATGTTCCGACAACGTTGTTCTTTATAGCCTCGCAGGGACTTGTTTCCATCAGCGGAACATGCTTATGTGCGGCGGCATGGTAAACAACATCGGGCTTATATTTGTTGAAAACATAGTCTAATCTGCGGCTATCGCGAACAGAGCCTATCAATACAACAAGATTAAGCTCGGGATATTTTCTTCTTAATTCCTGCTCAATATCATAAGCGTTGTTTTCATAGATTTCAAAAATAATCAACTGCTCAGGAGCATGAGCCGCAATCTGTCTGCAAAGTTCACTTCCGATTGAGCCTCCGCCACCCGTTACAAGCACGGTCTTCTTGCGCAAAAACTCAAATATCTCGGTCATATCAACTTTTATAGGGTCGCGTCCGAGCAAATCTTCAATATCAACATCCTTCATTTGCTTGATGCTGATTTCATTGTTTACAAACTGATAAATACCGGGCAAAATTTTAAGCTCACAGCCCGTTTCCTTGCAGATGTTGAGAATATCTCTTTTTTCCTCAGCAGTAGCGACGGGGATAGCAAAGAATATACAATCAATATCATATTTTTTTGCATTAACAAGAATATCATCTCTGCCGCCAACTATTGGAACATTGGCCATATATCTACCCCATTTATTCGGGTTATCATCAATAATGCAGCAGATTTTGGAATTAAGTTCTTTAGAACTTAAGGAGTCCTGAAGTATTAACTGACCCGCAGCGCCTGCGCCAATTAGCATAACATTTCTGCGCTTTTTAGAGTCAACAGCGTGGAGCTTTCTTCTCTGCGCCAAAACGAAGCGGAAACCAAAACGAATAGCAACGGCAAAACAAAACTGAATAACTGCGCCGAATAGGTAATATGAAATCGGCATTCTTTCAAGGAAAATTGTTATTCCTATGGTATGGATTATTGCAGTTATAATATTTGCTACCCAAACTCTTATCAATTCTCCAAAGCTTGCAAAGCGCCAAACGCTGTTATAAAGCTTGGTTGCAAAATATACACCAATAACTATGACAATATAAAACGGAATGAACTTAACGTAGGCATCAAGATACATTCTGCTGATTGATGAGAACTCGCAGTCGAACCTGAACCATAAAGCAAGGAAATATGACATTGCGGTTGTTATAAGGTCATAAGCCACCATTAAAAGCGCAATAACCTGCCAATGCGACAAGAACTTTTTAAGTTTGACCTCTAACTTTTGGAAAAAGGAAATATCCGCATCCTTTATCATAGCATTTTCCTTCTTATTTGCTCTGCCGGAAAAAGCCTTTATAATTGCCACCGCCGCAAACATTACCGCAACAAAGGAAATAATTATATATTTCATATTTAAACCTTTCCTTCAATTTATTTTGCCATGGTAAATTTTAAACTTTGCTTAATCTTCCAATTCTATATTTTCCTCAATCACTTTAACAGTAATCTCAATAATTCGGCGTTCTTCAACCCTTGTTACCGTTATATTAAGATTTTTATAGCTAAAGGTATCGCCCTCCTCGGCAAGCTTGCCAAGGTTTTCAAGCACCCAACCACCAACAGAGGAAGCATCGGTCTGGGCACCGGATATATCAAAATACTCAAACATTTTTTCAGGCAACACATTACAAAGCACTGCAACCGAGCCGTCAGGCAATTGCTTAAACTCCTCAACGACTTCGTCATACTCGTCCCATATTTCGCCGACTAATTCTTCTAAAATATCTTCCATAGTTGCAATACCGATTGTTCCGCCGTATTCATCGGCAACGACGGCAATATGGGTTTTCTTCTCCTGCATGATTTTAAGCAACTCGTTTATAGAAATCTGCTTTGCAACATAAACGGCATCCTTGATAATACTGCCTATTGGCTTGCCCTCGCCAATAACATATTTATTGAAATCTCTCGTATGTATAATACCTAAGATGTTATCAACGCTATCATCATAAACAGGCAATCTTGAGAAGCCCGATTCATCAAAAACGCCGGCGATTTCTTCTATGGGGTCGTCTATATCAACGCCAACAATATCAACTCGCGGAGTTAATATATCACCAACAGGGCATTCCGAGAAGGATATTGCCGAGCGGATAAGCTCGCTTTCTTCCTTTTCAAGACCTCCGCCCGATTCAGCCTCATCAACAATTTCAAGCAGCTCATCGCCGGTTATTGCCGAGCTATCACCAAAGCTAAATATTTTGCCGAGCAATTTTTTAAAGACAACGAAGAATGCAACAATGGGAGTCAAAACTACCATTATAGCCTTTAAAAACGGTGCTGAGAAGCAGGCAAACTTCTCAGGTGCTTCCTTTGCTATAACCTTGGGCGAAATTTCGCCAAAGATTAAAACAACAACAGTCATAACAATAGTTGAAACGGTGGTTCCGGTTGCACTATTGCCAACAATATCAATAAACAACACGGTTGCTATTGAGGTTGATGTTATATTGACCATATTATTTCCTATAAGAATAGTTGAAAGCAACTTGTCAAAGCGCTCACCCATATCATAAGCCAGAGCTGCTTTTTTATTGCCCTCATCTGCCATCATTTTAAGCCTTATTTTGTTAAGCGAGGAAAATGCAGTTTCCGAAGCCGAAAAAAATGCTGACATTAAAATTAATACTACAAGAATTATAATTTGCGCCAAACTGTCTGAGTCCAAGGAAAAATCCCTCCGAAAAATATTTATGGGTAGGTATATACAATATTATTCTATCACAGAGAAAAAATATAGTCAACTTATATATTTTATATTTAATAACTATAATCCCTTTTCAAAACACTAATTTTATGGTATATTAAAGAAAAAAAGCACGGAGAGAGCAAATGAAAATTGTTATTACCGATTGGCAGACCGTTGCAAAAAACGATTTGCCGCTCGAAAAATTAGAGGCCTTAGGCGAGGTTGAAATTTATAGCTTGACTTCAAAGGAACAACTTATAGACAGAGTCAAGGATGCTGATATTGCGCTTTGCAATAAAACCGTTTTTTCAAAAGAGGTTTTGGAAAAATGCGAGAAACTAAAGTATATCGGCCTTTTTGCAACAGGATATAATAATATCGATACTAAGTTTGCCAGAGAAAAAGGCATAACAGTCTGCAATGCGGGCAGCTACTCAACCAATGCCGTTGCTCAGCATACCTTTGCTCTGCTTTTAGAGCATATGAGCCATGTTGGCAATTATAATAAAATGGTGCAGGATGGCGGTTGGTGCAAAAGTGAGGTTTTCTCGCCCTTTGTTTTTCCTTTAGAGGAGCTTAGCGGCAAAACTATAGGCATTATAGGCTTTGGCAACATTGCAAAAGCGGTTGCAAAAATTGCGCTTGCCTTTAATATGAAGGTTTTAGTCTATACGAGAACTGAAAGAGAAGCCGAAAATATTGAATTTGTCAGTTCCGATGAGCTTTTAAAGCGTTCTGATGTTGTAACCGTTCATTGTCCTTTAAACGATGAATCTTATAGAATGTTTAATTCGGAAAGCTTTAATAAGTTTAAAGACGGCGCATTTTTTATAAATACTGCGCGTGGCGGCGTTATGGACGAGGTCGCCTTAAGAGCCGCTTTGGAATCAGGCAAGCTGTCAGGTGCGGCTATTGATGTTTTAGAAACCGAGCCAATGAGCCCTGATTGCGCATTACTAGGCGCTAAAAACTGCATTATAACCCCTCATATTGCCTGGGCACCGCTTGAAACAAGGCTCCGTTTGCTAGATATTGTAACCGAGAACATAAAAGCATTTTTAGGCGGAAATCCCATAAATGTTGTAAACTAAAAAAAGAGCAGGTAAAAAACCTGCTCTTTTTTAATTTTTGATTACTTCTATCTGAGATTTTATTTTGGAAAAATTATCTTTGGTGGGTGGCTCTGTTCCCTCGCTCAAGCAAGCTGCAGTTCCCGAAGCACATGCAGTTCTAAGGCAATCTATTATTGACTCATTTTTATAGAATGCGCCAACGAAGCCTGCAACGGTGCTATCCCCTGCGCCAATGGTTGATACTGCCGCAATTTTGGGCACTAAAACACTGAATCCGCCATACTCTCCATAATATGCCGCGCCCTCTTTGCCCGCGCTTATTAAAACATTGGGAATATCATAGTCCTTGCTCAATTTTACCGCCGCTAAATATGCAGAGTTTAAATCCTCGGCATCTATTCCAGTTAAAGCCTTTGCCTCATCGGAATTAGGTTTTATAAACCAAGGACGAAGCTCCTTTATATCACTGGGTGTAAAGGAATTGCAGTCAACCGCGAGCAAAACACCGCTTGCAGCCAATTCTTTGAGCTTCTCAATTACTGCGGATTTTAAAATACCTTTAGGCAATCTTCCTGCAAAAATAAGAATATCATTCTTTTTAAGGTCTGCAAGACAAAACGCTTGATTGAAATTTTCTTCGGTAATGCTGAAGGTATCAAGGCTTATCCTTGTTTCTTTATCATTATGGGGGTGTAAGGTTACATTTTCGCGAATTTTTGCATCGCAATAAACCGCTTCATAGGATATATCTGACTTGCTGAGCAGGTCTTTGAACTCTTCAGCTGACTCGTTACCGAGAATAACAACCGCCCTGTTTTCAACATCTAACATTGAAAGTGCGCGTGAAACGTTTATTCCCTTGCCGCCTGCCGATTTGCTGGCCGAATGAGCGTAGTTTTCCGAAAACGGCTTAAAGTTGTCAAGGTAGTAATGAATATCAAGTGCAGGGTTAAGCGTTAAAGTTACAATCTTCATTTTAAAACCGCCTTTGATTTAATATTTTTATAAAGGATGACCGCCACAAGCACCATAATGTTGAACATAACTATAGTAGCGCCCACAGGCAGCATTATAACCGAGCCGCCGCTTTCTATGACAAAGGTAACGGCGAAAATAAAGCCCATAATAAAGCAGATAAGCGAAATAAGAACTGCACTTATTATTACCGCTTTAAAGCTTTTAAACAGCTTCATTGAGGTAACCGCAGGAATAACAATCAGTGCCGAAATCATAATTGAGCCTATAAGCTTCATTCCTGCAACAACTGTTATAGCGGTCAAAACAGCGAGAGCAAGATTTGCCGCCCTGACAGAAACGCCCGCCGCAGAAGAAAACGCTTCATCAAAGGTTACCGAGAAAATTTTATTGAACAGCAAAATATAGCTGACTAATACTATAGCGGACAGAATAACACACAACACGAGGTCATCCATACCAACGGTTAGAATTGAAGCGCCAAAAAGCCCTGCACAGATATCTCCTGCGCCTGATTTTGCGATACTGAAAAGGATATAACCTAAGGCTACCGCACCGGTTGAAACGAGCGCTATGGCCGAATCTCCCTTCAGCTTTTGGCTTTCGCTCATTCTCATCAGTAAAAATGCCGCAATTATAACAACGGGAACTGTAACATAAACTGTTTTCTCGTTAGGAACTCCCATAATTGCCGCTAACGCAAGTGCAAAAAAGCCAACATGAGAAAGTCCGTCGCCAATCATTGAATAGCGTTTGAGCACAAGGTTAACACCCAATAGTGCGGCACAAACGGCGGTCAAAATACCAACTACTGCAGCAAAAATAAGCACAGTAATCGAAAAATACTGACCGCTAAAAACCGAAAAATCAAAATACACGCTCATTGCTTGCCTCCTTTATAAAGCAGGGCAGCAAACTCCGATTTTTTATATTCATCGGTCGTGCCGAAGAAGTAGCCGTTGTTTGAAAGATGCAGAATATGCTTTGCATATTTTAAAGCCGCAGAAATATCATGGGAAACCATTACAACCGTGATGCCGCTTAGATTAAGAGACTCAATAATATCATAAAGCTCCTGCGCGGCTATAGGGTCAAGTTGTGAGGCAGGCTCATCGAGCAGGAGAAGCCCGTTTGAAGCCGTAAGCGACCTTGCAAGCAGAACTCTCTGCTGTTGACCTCCTGAAAGCTCGGAAAAGGCACAGTCGGCAAGATGCTCAACCTTAAAATATTTAAGATTATCAAGTGCCGTCTGCTTCTGCTTTTTGAAATAAAAAGGACGACTTGTTCCAACAAGGCCCGAAAGAACTACCTCTTTAACCGAAGCAGGAAAATCCTTCTTTATTATATTTTGTTGAGCAAGATAACCGAAGCCCTTTATTTTGGGTTCAATACTGATACTGCCATTAGAGGCCCTTATCTGCCCTATAATGCTTTTCATCAATGTAGTTTTACCGCTTCCGTTTTCGCCGACAATGCAAAGGTAATCGCCTTTTTTTGCCTCGAAATTCAAATCGGATACAACCACGCGACCCTCATAAGCGAGGGTTAAATCTTTGACCTTTATCATTGCTCTTTTTGAGCCTCCGAAATTTTTGAAATGTTGCTGTTTAATATTGAAATAAACGAAATACCGTTTTGGAATTCCTCTTTTGTTACAGTATGTGCCGAATGAAGCATAACCGCCTTTGCATTACAGGAATTTGCAATATTTTTTGCAAACGCGGGGTCAGAATTTTCGAGATAGAAAATGCTCGTTGCCTTGGAATCCCTGGCGCTTTTTGTAAGCGATGCTATCTGCGAAACCGAGGGGTCGGTCGCGGCAGAGCAACCCGGAAATGCCGCATCATATGAAAAACCATAGTCATAGCAAAGGTATCTGAATGCAAATCTATCGGCAAAAATCAATTTTTTGCCGCTTTTTTCTATTTTCAACAACGCCTTATCTGCGTTTAACAGTTTTTCTTTATACGCCTTGGCGTTACTTTTGTAGATTTCACTGTTTTTAGCATCTGCTTCGCAAAGCTTGTTTTCTAAGAATTCAACAATCTCGATTGCTCTTTTAGGCGATGTCCAAATATGCTCATCAATATTTTCAGAATCAGAGTGATGATGGTCGCTATGCGCATCATTATGCTCCATACTATCCGATAGCGATTCATTCAAAATCTCTGTTGCTTCTATAATCGGCAGATATTCAAGACTATTGTTTTTAACCGTCGTTTCGAGTTCTTCCACCCAGCCTTTGTCTGACGGACCGCCAATATATATAAACAAATCGGCAGATGCAATTTTTTTAAGTTCAACAACAGACAAACTATCAAAGCTGAAATCATGACTCTCAACAGAAAACGGCAAGAGCATCTCTAAATCAACCAAATCCCCTGCTATTTCACGAACAAAATCATATTGCGGGAAAACGGTGCAGACTACTTTTAAACGGTCGTCTTGCTTTTTGCCTTTGCAACCGCAAAGCGAAAACATAACCAAAACTGATAAAACAAGGCTAAGTATCTTTCTCATTTAGCCACCTCGTTCCCAACAGCACAAGAAGTGCATTCACCGTATAAAACAGCCCTCTTTGAGCCGATTATAAAATTATGGTCATCAATAATATGCTTTTTAACATGTTCCAACTCAGCACAATGCATATGCACCAATCTTCCGCATTTAACGCATTTTAAATGAAAATGACTATCGCAGTCTAAATCATGCCCGGCATATTGGTAAACAAAACTCTTGCTGCCTGATGACTCAAATCTTCTTATAACGCCTGCTTCAAAAAGCCTTGAGATAAGGCGGTAAACGGTGCTTTTGCCCAGATGCTCATCGCAAACCGCTGCGGCAATCTCTGCGGCTGTCCAATGTTTATCCTTATTGTTTTTCAAAAACTCGATAATCTTGCGTTTTTGCTCGGTATTATACTCGCGTTTCAAGCCATCACCTCCAAAACAAATTGAAAATTATTCTCATTTTCTAAAATTATAGCATATATTAAATATTTGTCAACAAAAGAAAAAAACCTTTGGGTTTTAACCCAAAGGTTTTTTAACTTAGAACCATTTTTTCTTGGCCTCAAAATACCACGCGTCATCAGTTTCGCTGAAAGCGCCCAGCATTTCAAGCATAGTGCACGCGGCAAGATAAGTATCCCAACCCATCGGAGCGGTTTTACGCTCGATATCGGATATCTTTTGCCTACTCTTTCCAACGTTTTCGCCGAACTGGCGCTGTGATAGTTTTGCCTTTTTGCGAAGAATCGGGAGCCTCGCTACAAGCTCCGCTATCATTGATTCACGGTCACTACTAATGACGAACTCAGGCATAATCTCACCACTTTTCATAAATTAGCGATTATATTATACCCTATTTTTAAATATTTGTCAAATAAAAATAACATTGTTGGCAATTTTTGTATAATTTTCACAAATTAGGTATCTCCAAATTATACTTAAAAGCCAATGCTTTTATGCAACCGGTATATCAATTTCCTTCATTTTGGCTTCTTTAAGCTTCTTTTCACGGTCGGGGTCGCGCTCAATTATCAGTTCCCCGCCCGTTACTGTGTCTTCTGTAACGATAGCTTTTACAATGGTTTTATCCGAGGGGGATTCAAACATAACATCTCTTAAAATACCCTCGATTATCGAGCGAAGACCTCTTGCGCCTGTTTTTCTCTCGATAGTAATTTCAGCAATTTTGCGAAGTGCTGACTCCTCAAACTTAAGCTCAATGCCGTCCATCCTGAAGAGTTCCTGATACTGCTTTATAACCGAGTTTTTAGGCTCAATCATTATTCTGTAAAGTGTTTCCTCGGTCATATTCTCCAGGCATGCTATAAC
>JAZOQD010000130.1:0-4946 GCA_045655925.1 Acutalibacteraceae bacterium
CTTTGGAAAATACGGCGGAGTTTATATCGACGATAAGCTCAAGGCCGCAATGGCAGAGATAACCGAAGCTTATTATTCCATCTGCCAGTCAAGAAAATTCATTGCAGAGCTCAGAAGAATAAGAAAAGAATTTCAGGGCAGACCTACCCCTGTTTCACATCTTGAAAGACTTTCGGATGCTCTCGGCGGCAAGGTTCAGCTTTATGCAAAGCGTGAGGACTTAAACCACTCGGGCGCTCATAAGTTAAATCACTGCATGGGCGAGGCTCTTCTTGCAAAATACATGGGCAAGAAAAAGGTTATCGCAGAGACAGGCGCAGGACAGCACGGTGTTGCCCTTGCAACTGCCGCCGCATATTTTGGCCTTGAATGTGACATTTATATGGGCTCTGTTGATATCAAAAAGCAGGCTCCCAATGTGGCAAGAATGAAAATTCTCGGTGCAAATGTTGTTGAGGTTACTCACGGACTTCAGACTCTTAAAGAAGCTGTTGACGCCGCATTTGATGCATACAGCAAGGAATATAACGACGCTATTTACTGCATCGGCTCTGTTTTAGGTCCCCACCCCTTCCCCATGATGGTTCGCGATTTCCAGAGCGTTGTCGGAATTGAGGCAAGAGAGCAGTTTACCCAAATGACAGGTCATCTCCCCAGCGCTATTGTTGCCTGCGTTGGCGGCGGAAGCAATGCCGCAGGTCTGTTTGCAGGATTTTTAAATGTCCCCGTTGATATTTACGGAGTTGGGCCTTTAGGAAGAGGTCCCAAGCTCGGTGACCACGCCGCAAGCCTTAAATACTGAACAGAGCGTATTATGCACGGCTTTAACAGCATTATGCTTAAAGACGAAAATGGCGATCCCGCTCCCGTTTATAGCGTTGCAAGCGGACTTGTCTATCCCTCCTCAGGCCCTGAGCACGCATTTTTACAGGATATCGGCAGAGTTAAATATGATGTTATTGATGACGAGGAAACCATTGATGCATTCTTTAAACTCTCCCGCCTTGAGGGCATTATCCCTGCAATTGAGAGCTCCCACGCAGTAGCTTACGGTATGAAGCTTGCAAAGACTATGGACCACGGCTCTATTCTTATTAACCTCTCGGGCAGAGGCGACAAGGATATGGACTATGTCATTGAAAACTACGGCATAAGAAAATAGACTCCCTTAGGATATTATAATCATAAATAATGGTGGCAGAAAGGCTTTAGTCTCTCTGCCACCGTTTTTTAGTTATTATCTTCATTGTTAGACCAACCGGATATAATATGTAATTCACCCGAGTTCATATCCATTGCCATATTATCTCCCATTAGTATTTATTGAAACGTGGTAATTGAGAAATTAACGCTTTTATTTCAACATCATTTGTTTCTACATCGGCAAAAATACAACTGCCAACATCATAGTAACTGCATGCAAAAAACATATAATAAGAATCATATATACTATTAAATGATTCAACGTCGTTCATAGTTGCAACAAGATGTGCAAATTCGTATGCATCTTGACCCTTAATGCCTAATTTGTGTGCAATATTCATCAACAAATGACTATACATTTTTATCCCTTTTAACTTCATATAATGGTCGATGTTTATCTTCAAATTATTCATGACTTCCGTTTCCTTATTTACACATAACACACTACAACGAAAAAGATAGTCATATTAGACAACTTTTGTTGTTTTTTGATGTTGTCCAAAATCGAATTAAAAATTATACGGTCAGATTTGACAACTAAACAAAACCAGCTACTACGCAAACATAAAGTTTGAGTAGACTATAAGACGTGCTTTTTAAATAGCCACCCGCACCCTCAAAGAGCCACTGATATCTTTGCTCTAAGCATTTGAGAAAGTGTCATAGTGTGGTATACACTTTGAAAAAGGTGTGTAACAAAAAGAGGTATAACAAATAGCTATACCGCTTAACGAAATCAATTATTAAATTTTGATACAAGAGCCGCACCTTGGGGCACCTTACTTGCGGAGGGTGCTCCAAGGGCGGTATTTCTTTTATTCCTCAGGTTGCCAGAGGTATTTTTTAAGGTCTACCCTGCCATCCTCTGAAACCTCAATTCCGTCGGCTATAAGAAGCTCCGCCTGGCGGTTTTGTCCGCCAAAGGCAAAGGCATCAGAGAGCTGCCCGAAACGGTTAACAACACGATAGCAAGGGATATTCTGAGGATCGGGGTTAACATGCAGCGCATAGCCTACCACCTGCGACCAATGTACATTTCCTGCCATGGCGGCAATCTGCCCATAGGTTGCAACACAGCCTTTTGGAATTTTCTTTACAACCTCATAAATCTTTTCAAAGGTGTTCATAATATCCCTCCCCCATTTACTTTACCCAAGAGAGTTAAAAGTAAACAACTAAAAGTAAAAAACGCGGCTCCAAAGTATTGGAGCCGCGCCCTATTACATTATAACCTTGCTTAAGAATTCTTTAAGGCGTGGATTTTTTGGATGATTAAAAATTTCATCAGGAGTTCCCTGCTCTGTTACTTTTCCTGCATCCATAAAGAAGATTCGAGAGCCAACCTCACGGGCAAAGCCCATTTCGTGGGTAACAACAACCATTGTCATTCCCTCGTCGGCAAGCTGACGCATAACCTCTAAAACCTCGCCTACCATTTCGGGGTCGAGCGCACTTGTCGGCTCGTCAAAAAGCATAACCTTGGGGTTCATAGCAAGCGCACGGACAATAGCAACACGCTGTTTCTGTCCGCCTGAAAGGGTGGAAGGATAAACGTTTGCCTTATCTTCAAGTCCGACACGGGCAAGGAGCTCTAAAGCCTTCTCGTTTGCCTGCTCTTTTGTCATTTTCTTTAAATGAACGGGAGCAAGGGTAATATTTTCGAGAACTGTTTTGTTATTAAAAAGGTTAAACTGCTGGAAAACCATTCCAATAGACTCGCGGTGTTTGTTTATATCAACCTTCATATCTGCGAGGTCTTCACCCTCAAAGATAATTGAGCCGCTGGTGGGATCCTCTAAACAGTTAAGGCAGCGCAGAAATGTACTTTTGCCGCCGCCAGAAGGCCCGATAACAACAACCTTATCGCCCTCGTTTATGGTTTCGGTAATATCGGAAAGAACCTGAATATCGCCAAAGCTTTTGCAAAGATTTTTAATTTCTATCACTTTTTCTCAGGCTCCTTTCCATAATTTTGACGCCCCAAGAAATGAGCATTACCAAAATGAGATATACCGCGGCAAGCATCAGATAAGGAATCATATAGCTATAGTTGGAGTCACCAATTTGGCGAAATGCCTTTGTGATATCTACAACGGCGATAAAGCTAACAACCGAGGTTTCTTTAATAAGTGTAATAAACTCATTACCGAGGGTTGGTAGAATGTTTTTAACAGCCTGAGGAACAACGATTTTAAACATTGAGGTCCAATATCCAAGGCCTAAAGCGCGCGCCGCCTCGAGCTGACCGGGATCAACCGCTTGCATACCGCTTCGCATAATTTCCGAAACATACGCGCCGCTGTTCATACCGAAAATAACAATGGCAACCATTGTACTGTTCATTCGCAGGCCTATAGCCGGAAGAAGAACAAACCAGCCTATAAGAAGCTGAACAACCATTGGTGTTCCTCTGAATATGCCTATGTAAATGTCGCATATACAAGAAAAAAACCGAGGCGCAAAATGATATTTGGGTATCATTTTAATAAGCGCTATCAGTGTTCCAATTACAATACCTATTAAAAGACCGAAAACTGCTATCTCAATAGTAGTTACCAATCCGTCAATGACGGATTGGTAACCTTTAGCAGTGATGAATTTACTTAAAAATAATTCCCACTCAACTTTTGTCATTATTTGAGCTCCTTAAGCTTTGCGAGAGTATCTTCTGCTGATTTGCACTCATCAAATGTTGCATCGTCCTTCATAGCGAGGATAACCTGATAAGAGCCTTCCTCAAAGGGATCAGAGAAGTTAACGATCTTTGCACGAGCGGGGCTGATGGTAAGGCCGGAAGCTGCCATATCAATGCCGTTTTTGCCAACAGATGTAACAACAGATTCAAAAGCCATATCCTTAATAACAACTTCCATCTTGAGTTCATCGGCGATAAATTTAAGGATTTCCATTTCGATACCTGCGAATTCGTTACCTACAACAAACTCATAGGGAGCGAAAGCAGCGTTTGTAGCAACAACGAGCTGGTTTTTGCTTTCATCATACTCTGCGGATTTAAGAGTTGCACCCTTCCACTCAGCGGAGTTATCGTCGTTAACGCTAGCAAAGTCTTCATAGATTTTAGCGATTTCAGCTTTTTTCTCTTTGATAACCTTGTTGATAGCTGCGAGAATCTCGGGCTGTGCCTTGTCAACAGCAAAACCAAAGTCTTCTTTTGTCAGAGCATAGTCAACAACCTTAATTTCGCTATTCTTAGCGGCAAGTTCTTTACCAACTGCTGCGTCGATAACAACATATTTAATGTTGCCGTTCTTCATGTCTTCAACTGCAAGACCTGCATTGTCATAAGCCTTGGTGTCTACATTAGCGAAGCCTTCAAAGCCCCAGTCAGCATCGCCCTTTAAGAAGGACTCGCCTGTTGTACCGGACTGAACGCCGATAGCAACCTTAGTTTCCTTTTTGCCGCAGCCTACAAAGCAGGTGAGCATAAGAGCCAGAGCCATAGCGGCAGCTGCGATTTTTTTGAATGTGTTTTTCATGATTGAATACCTCTTTCTAAGATTTAAAATGTTTCGTTTTCGAAACTGTAACGCTATTATAGTGCATAGATTTTCATTTGTCAATACCTTTTTTGAATAAATATTCGAATTTTTTAATATTTTTTTGAGAATAATCAAAGAAATATTCACCATTTTTGCATATATTCATAATTTTTTGAATTTTCTTATCAAAATCCCAGTTAATAAATATTCACAATATACGAATAAATATTCACAAGTAAGATA
>JAZOQD010000131.1:0-3635 GCA_045655925.1 Acutalibacteraceae bacterium
AGACCGCTTGCTCCGACTTTGATGACGATTTGGCTCTTGTCGAAAAGGCATCTTCTGAGATTGCTATTTTCCGTTCGGGAAATATGTCTCTCGGAATCAATGTTCTTATGATGCTTTCAAAGCGTGCGGCTCAGGTTCTTGGTGATGCCTTCGATATAGAAATAATCGAGCAGCATCATAATCAGAAGCTTGATGCTCCGAGCGGAACTGCAATTATGCTTGGCAACGCTATAAACGAGGAAAACGGCGGAAAATATGAGTTTGTTTATGACCGCCATGCCGAAAGAAAAAAGAGAGATAAAAACGAAATCGGTTTTTCTTCCATTCGCGGCGGAAACATTGTTGGCGAGCACGATGTTATCTTCGCAGGAGAGGACGAGGTTATAACCCTTTCGCACTCTGCATATTCTAAAGCCGTTTTTGCCGTTGGCGCAATCAATGCCGCGCTTTTCTTAAAAGATAAAGCCGCAGGCCTTTATGATATGGCAGATTTAGTTGCAAACAAATAATGTAAAAAAGCTCAGATGAAAAACATCTGAGCTTTTATTTTAAAAGGAAAATTAAAACCGCATCGAAGCTTCGATGCGGTTTTTTATTAACCTAAGATATTAAGTAAAACACCTGCAGCAACGGCAGAGCCTATAACACCTGCAACGTTGGGGCCCATAGCGTGCATAAGAAGATAGTTGTCGGGATTCTCTTCTCTGCCAACCTTCTGAGCAACACGTGCAGCCATAGGAACAGCCGAAACACCGGCAGCACCGATAAGAGGATTGATTTTGCCCTTAGTTACAATATACATAACCTTACCAAACAGAACGCCACCTGCAGTTCCGACTGCGAATGCGCAAAGTCCCATAACAATAATTTTAAGAGTATTGGCAGTCAAGAAGGTAGCGCCGTTTGTGGTTGCGCCAACAGTTAAACCTAAGAAAATAACAACAATATTCATAAGCTCATTCTGAGCAGTTTTGCCAAGGCGGTCAACAACGCCCGATTCTTTAAAGAGGTTGCCAAGCATAAGCATACCAACCAAGACTGCGGCATCCGGCAAAAGCAACGAAACAACAATAGTTACAAGCACAGGGAAAATGATTTTCTCAGTTTTTGAAACATTACGAAGCTGTTCCATTTTAACTGCGCGCTCTTTTTGAGTTGTGAGCAAACGCATAATAGGCGGCTGAATAATGGGCACAAGAGCCATATATGAATAAGCCGCAACGGCAATAGCACCGAGTATGTTAGGAGAAAGCTTTGAAGCTACGAATATAGCAGTAGGACCATCTGCACCACCGATAATACCGATAGAGCCCGCCTCCTGAGGAGTCATTCCTAAAGCCAAAGCGCCTATAAAAGCGGCGAATATACCAAGTTGAGCTGCGGCACCTAAAAGGAAACTTTTGGGATTAGCGATAAGCGGACCAAAGTCAGTCATAGCGCCAACACCTAAGAATATAAGCGGCGGATAAATACCGAGCTTTACGCCTAAGTAAAGAATGTCCAAAAGGCCGCCATGCTGAAGCACTCTACCTGCCAAAATATGGAATGTTGAACCGTCATAGTTCCAATACTCAAATTCCTGCGCAACACCCTCAACAACCTCAGGGGTTGCCCATATTTCAGGGTGATAAATTCCTGCATTAGGCAAATTTGCAAGAAGCATGCCAAAAGCGATTGGTAACAAAAGCAGCGGCTCAAACTGGAAT
The DNA here is from genome assembly GCA_045655925.1 of Acutalibacteraceae bacterium. Classification (GTDB taxonomy): domain Bacteria; phylum Bacillota; class Clostridia; order Oscillospirales; family Acutalibacteraceae; genus UMGS172. The sequence goes on from JAZOQD010000131.1 coordinate 1,707, forward strand.
TTCGGATGAATAGCAAGAACAAGCAAACCGCAAGCAACTGCTATCATTATCGCATTTTTCCAACCTTCATCAATAAAAAATTGCATAAGACCGGAATCCATAAGGATTCCTTTTACTGTTTCTAAAATTTCCATTTGGGTAACCTTTCTTTAGAACGAACGAGTATTATTTGCAATACCTGCGGCGCGCCAAGCCGACATACCGGTAACGGCAGCAGGTCGGATTGAGCGGATAACAGGAACCTTACCGGTTCCCTCATACATCATCATGACTGCTGCAGAAATAGCGGCAATAACATCATCACTATCATCACTTGCAACCACTGCAGGTGCAGGAGCGACTACAGGTGCAGTTTTTACAGCAACTTCTTTTTTATTGCTCGAGCTTCCTGACATCAACTTACCAAAAACAGTAATAATTGCAACGAGCAAAACAAGCATTGCAAAAACAATAAGAACACCGCTTAATGTCACCTTACCTGCATAATTTTGCAAATTTGACATTACATCGAGGGTTATAGCATCTAACATTTAAATATACCTCTTTTATGCTTTAATCATAGTTCCGCCAACAGGTCGGATGTTTAATACATAGCAGCTATCATTACCGAAAACGGCACTTAAAGCCGCAATATAGTCATCTAAAAGTTCATCAGGAACAAAGCTCTGAGTTGTTCCTGCAAAGCCGCCTCCATGAACTCTAACGGCGCCCTTATCCCCTAATACTCTTTTTGCAATAGCAAGAGCTAAGGAAAGACCCTGTTCATGAACATTTGAGTTGGAATAAACATTCTGCAAGAACTGGAACGATGACTCGCCCGATTCGTTAGAAATTTTAAGGAAATCATCAAATCTGTTTTCCATTAGGGCCTCTTTTTCAAGAACTGCTCTGCGGTTATCATTGATAAAATGAATAGCTCTCAAAACAGCTCTATCGCCTGCAACCTTTCTAACCTCAGCAATTTTCTCATAGAACTCTGCTTCATCAATATCGCGAAGATGAGTTTTTGAGAAAAACTCGGCTACTTTTCGCATCTCAACAGTTATATCGGCATAATCGTTAGTTAAATCAGCATGGTTTCCACCGGTATTAACAATAACAAGTTTATGTTTATGGGATGCCAAATCAAAAACAACCTTATCGATTATAGGCTTAGCGGGGTTATTAAAATCAATACCAACAAAGCCACCAACCGAACTTGCCATCTGGTCCATAAGGCCGCAAGGCTTGCCAAAATAGATATTTTCTGCTCTCTGAGCAATTTTTGCAATTTCAACAGGGTCAACCTTACCATCATTGTAAAGACCGCTTAAAATATTACCTATAAGCACCTCAAATGCGGCAGAAGACGAAAGACCTGAGCCTTTTAAGACGTTAGAAGTAGTATAAGCAACAAAGCCGCCAATATTATAACCGTCTTTTTTAAATTCGCCGCACATACCGCGGATAAGCGAAACTGCTTTTCCGTATTCGGCAGTATTGGGCTCTAATTCAGATATAGAGAGAACATCCTCATCATAGCCTTCAGATTTAACCTTTATAATTCCATCACTGGTAGGAGCAACAACGGCAATAACATCAAGGTCAACACTGCCTGCTAAGACACAGCCATGCTGATGGTCGGTATGGTTACCGCCAACCTCAGTTCTTCCAGGAGCCGAGAAAAGAAAAATCTCTCTTTCACCATATAAGCCGATAAAGCTATCAACTGCGGCGGCAAATCTTGCCCTTGCGGCTTCAACATCGGTATAAAGCACGCTAAATACTTTATCATATTTACCTGAGAGAATATCATTCTTTACTTTTATCATCGAAATTCTCCTTATTTCATTTCTGATACGATAGCAAGAGTATCCTTTGCGATTGCAAGTTCCTCATTGGTAGGAATAATATAAACCTTTACAGAAGAATCAGGTGTTGAAATTTCAA
>JAZOQD010000132.1:0-4366 GCA_045655925.1 Acutalibacteraceae bacterium
ATTGGTTGTTTGACACAACAAATCTCTTATTTGAACGTAAGCGCTTGTTATATACTCCGCTTCAGAAATATTGTTTAAATAAAGCCCGGGAAATTTCATTAAAGTTCTTGAAATGCCATATGTTGCTCTTTTGCCGACATAAATAGAACCGCTTGAACCACTTGAACCTGCGGTGCTGTTTATGGTTACATCCTGTATAGCTGACGCCCCATTATTATCATATGTCACTTCAATAGTGGGGTCAATACGAATTGGATAAGCGGTATTCTTATCTCTAAGCCAACTGGCATCAACATGAATTGTTAAGATATATTGCTCATTTTCCTTTACGGTTATATGAGTCATTGAGCCAAGCGTATTATTTTTCTCATCAGCGGTAAATATAATAATGTCGCCTAACGTTGCTTTTATCTCTCCGGACTCATCAGTAAGATAATAAGAACCGTCAACTTTAGTAAGCGTCAGCCCTCCTGTTTCAAGCAGGAACTGATACTCCGTTTGACCTGTATATTCTGAAACCACTATATCCTCTTTAAAACCTGTATATGTAAGAGAATATTCGAGAGTAGTCTTGCTATCATAATAATATGACACCGTCTTATTATCGATTTTTGTCACGCTGAAATCAGCACTTATCTGTTCGCTGATGGATTTAGACAGAGCTGCGCCGGAAGAAACGGTCGAAACCCTTGGCTTGAGTTTAATACTGACATCATCATTCGAAAGTGAAATTCCTTCCGACAATGTTTTTGGGAATACCGTTTGAACACTGTTGGCTTTGGTTTTATATGCACCTTCGGTCGTATTTGTTATTTCTAATGAAATATCTTGTATTTTACCACTATCATTTATATACTTTACGGGATAACCATGAAGAGTCATAGTTCGGGTGCCGTTGCCGTTATCAACAACAGTTGTATAAAGACTATCTCCCTCGTCGGCTATAACGCGTGCGCCTGCAATGTTTCCGGAAGATACAATTTCATTGCTTACAGCAACTTTGGACACCGATTCTGGTGAATCCGTGGTAACCGCGCCTACCGGAGTTGCCATCAAAATAATTAGCAATGACATTATAATTCCTGTAAGCCTCAATATTGTTTTCCTTTTTTTCATCCAAAGTCACTCCTTTTTGATAATATAATTTGCTGTTATCAGCTAAATTCATTATATATCATATCAACAATATGATATATTGACACTTTACACGAAATTTTCCTATCATTTTAGATAATACAGAGAAAACAGAAAATACATATTGCAAATTGTTAACTTATATGATATACTTAATTGGGAATTTTTGGTAAAGGTATTCTGCGTAATTCTACATTATTTTACATAATATGCATAATAAAACCGCAAGGCGCTTTTTCGCCTTGCGGTTTTTTAATTAGTGAAATTCGTGCGCCTGAGCGAGCATCATATCCTTAACCTTCATGAGTCTTGTTCTGCTCGAACGGTCGCTTTCCTCTAATTTCATCGTTATAAATTTTATGGTTTCGCTGTAGCGCGGAATGAGCACATGCTCCAAAGCATTTACTCTACGCCTTGTTTTTTCAATCTCAATAGACATTCTCTGAGTTGATTTTTCAATCTCAGCCAAGCGGAGCATTTTAGGGAACAACTCGCTTACCTTTAAAACTGCATCATCTAACTCAAAAGAGGTGGTTGCAAAACCATAAGAGAAGATATCGGAGGTATCCTCGGTTCTTGTTTTAACATCAAAAACAGGGATATCAACGCTCATAACATTCTTTGTTCCAACCTCTAAGTATGCCTCCTGCTTTGGATAAAGCAACGCGGCATCTAATTCCTCGCGGCTCATTGCCGAGCCTGCGATAACAAAGTTTTCATAAGCCGATTTTATCTCTTTTTCAACCTCTTCACGAAGCGCTTTGTTTTCCCTTATAAGCTCCAGGAACTGACGCATCAACTCATCGCGTTTATCCTTAAGCAGTTTATGACCGCGAACAGCGGTTTTGAGCTGCTTTTTTAAACGCGAGAGTTCCATTCTCGTCGGGTTAACATTCATTACCGCCATTATAAGTCACCTACCCCTTGTAATAACGGTCGAGCATTTCATCATCAATACGCTTGAGCTCACTTCTCGGCAAAATTGAAAGCAGTTTCCAACCGATATCAAGTGTTTCCTCAATGGTGCGGTTGGCATTATAGCCCTGAGAAACATATTCCTTCTCAAAACGCTCTGCAAACTCTGCATAAAGCTTATCAATATCAGTCAATGCGGCTTCGCCCAAGATAACCATAAGCTCCTTAGCATCCTTACCTCTTGCATAAGCAGCAAAGAGCTGGTTCATAGTGCTTGCATGGTCCTCACGGGTTCTGCCCTTGCCGATACCCTTATCCTTAAGACGCGAAAGCGAGGGCAAAACATCAATAGGCGGTGTTACACCCTTGCGGTAAAGCTCACGACTAAGGATTATCTGACCCTCGGTAATATATCCTGTAAGGTCAGGAATCGGGTGGGTCTTATCATCTTCAGGCATAGTAAGAATAGGAATAAGAGTAATAGAACCGTCTTTACCCTTTAATCGACCTGCTCTCTCATACATAGTAGCCAAGTCAGTATACATATAACCGGGATAACCTCTACGACCGGGAACCTCTTTTCTTGCGGCAGATACTTCACGCAAAGCATCGGCGTAGTTGGTAATATCGGTCATAATAACAAGCACCTGCATACCCAAATCGAAAGCGAGATACTCTGCGGCGGTAAGAGCCATACGCGGAGTTGCAATACGCTCGATAGCGGGGTCATTTGCAAGGTTTATAAACATAACAGTTCTGTCAATCGCACCGGTTTCGCGGAAGGACTGAACAAAATAGTCCGATTCCTCAAAGGTAATACCCATTGCGGCAAAGACAACGGCAAACTGCTCATTATCGCCGCGAACGGTTGCCTGACGGGCAATCTGCGCCGCCAAGTTTGCATGCGGAAGACCTGAAGCAGAGAAAATCGGAAGTTTCTGTCCTCTGACCAGAGTATTAAGACCATCAATAGCCGAAACACCTGTCTGAATAAACTGTTGAGGATAGTTTCTTGCGGCAGGGTTCATCGGGGTTCCGTTGATATCCATTCTCTTTTCAGGGATAATCTCAGGACCGCCATCTGCAGGATTTCCAAGTCCGTCAAAAACGCGGGAAAGCATATCGGGCGAAACCGAAAGTTCCATACTTCTTCCCAAGAAGCGAACCTTTGAGCCCTCAAGGTTAATACCTGCGGCCGATTCAAAAAGCTGAACTAAAGCATTGTTTCCATTAACCTCGAGAACCTTGCAACGACGCTTTTCACCGTTGGGAAGCTCTATTTCGCCGAGTTCGTCATACTTAACGTTCTCAACATCACTGACAAGCATAAGAGGGCCTGCAACCTCTCGGATAGTTCTATATTCCTTTGGCATAGGTTCTCCTCCTTACTCTTCTACTTTAGCAGCTTCGCCAAGCTCGATGCTTAAGGCCTCAAGAATAGCCTTAACCTCTGACTCAACCTTATCTTCTGCAACATATTTAAGTCTGCCAATCTTTTCACGGACGGGCATTGCAACTATCTTGTTGATATGAGCGCCCGAGCGTAACGCTTCATTTGACTGCTCATAGAATTCCATAATAACCTGCATCATAGCGTGCTGCTTTTTGAGCGAGGTATAGGTATCAACATCGTGGAAAGCGTTCTGATGCAGATAGTCTTCTCTGATTGAACGGGCTGCTTCAAGTTTTAAGCGGTCGGGTGCTGATAAAGCATCCATACCAACAAGTTTTACGATTTCTTCAAGCTCTGCCTCATCCTGCAAGAGTGACATCATCTTTGCGCGAAGCTCCATCCAATCGCTCTCTATATTCTCGCCGAACCAACCCGACAGCATATCGCTATAGAGTGAATAACTATTAAGCCAGTTAATAGCGGGGAAATGGCGCTTATATGCCAAATCTGCGCTTAGTCCCCAGAAAACCTTAACTATACGCAAGGTTGCCTGAGAAACAGGCTCCGAAATATCGCCACCGGGAGGCGAAACTGCGCCGATAACCGAAAGCGCACCCTCTTGCTCCTCGCCGCCACTGACAATTACGCGGCCTGCTCTTTCATAGAACTGAGCAAGACGGCTGCCCAAATAAGCGGGATAGCCCTCTTCACCAGGCATCTCTTCTAATCGGCCCGACATTTCTCTTAAAGCCTCTGCCCAACGAGAAGTCGAGTCAGCCATAAGAGCAACGGTATAGCCCATATCTCTGAAATACTCTGCTATTGTAATACCTGTGTAAATAGAGGCTTCACGAGCCGCAACAGGCATATCTGAGGTATTTGCGATAAGAACGGTTCTGTTCATAAGGCTTTGACCTGTTCTCG
>JAZOQD010000133.1:0-2416 GCA_045655925.1 Acutalibacteraceae bacterium
GCAAAATTGAGTTTAAAGAGATTGACGGTCTTACCATTGAAAATCGTGTTGCAGTAAACAAGGCTATTCCTGATGATGTTTTGGCAGAACTCAAAAAATGTCAGGTTATCTTAAAAGGCCCTACCACCACTCCCAGAGCAGGCGACCCGTGGCCCAATATTGAAAGCGCCAATGTTGCAATGAGAAAGGAACTTGACCTCTTTGCAAATCTTCGTCCCGTTCGCGTTCCCGAGCAGGGTATTGACTGGACATTCTTCCGCGAGAATACCGAGGGTGGCTATGCGGTTGGCTCTGATGGACTTAATGTTTCTGATGATTTAGCAGTTGATTTTGTTGTTGCAACAAGTGAGGGTTGCGAGAGAATCGCCCGTTTGGCTTATGAATACGCAAGAAAGAACAAGAAAGAGCGCGTTTCTATCATTACTAAAGCAAACGTTATCAAAACAACCGACGGTAAATTCCTTAAAATCTGTCAGAAGGTTGGCGAGGAATACCCCGAAATCATTACTGATGACTGGTATATCGATATCACAACCGCAAAGCTTATAGATGAAAAGCGCCGCAGAGATTTCAAGGTATTCGTTCTGCCCAACCTCTACGGCGATATTATCACTGATGAAGCCGCAGAATTCCAAGGTGGCGTTGGCACCGCGGGAAGCGCAAACATTGGTAAGAAATATGCTATGTTTGAAGCTATCCACGGCTCTGCTCCGAGAATGGTTAAAGAAGGTCGCGATAAGTTTGCAGACCCCTGCTCAATGTTAAGAGCCGCAGTTATGTTGCTCTCTCACATTGGCGAGCAGGAAAAAGCAGACCTGTTAGAGCAGGCGCTCGATATCTGTATGTTCAAAGAAAAGAAAATCTCGATTACCGGTCGCGATACCGGTTGCACCTGCACCGAGTTTGGTGACTATGTAATGGAAACTGTTAAAAAGCTTTCATAAGAGAGGTAAAAACAATGAGTAAATCACGCAGCGTTTCTACATCTGTAATCAAGCGCCTGCCTAGATACTACCGCTTTTTAGGCGACCTTAAGCTCAACGGTATGCATCGCATCTCATCTAAGGAACTTTCAGAAAGAATGGGCCTTACCGCCAGTCAGATAAGGCAAGACCTTAACTGTTTCGGTGAGTTTGGTCAGCAGGGCTATGGTTACAATATTGATTTGTTACGTGAAGAAATCGGTAAAATCCTTGGCCTTTGCGATATAAAGAAGGCTATACTTATCGGTGCCGGTTATATGGGCAAGGCTCTTGCTATGCACTTTGATATGACCACCAAAGGCTTCCGCCTTATCGGCATATTTGATAAAAAACAATCGATTTTGGGGCAGACAATTCAAAACCTACCCGTTCATAATATGGACAGACTTGATGAATTCTGCCGCGAGAACAAGCCCGATATTGCTATTCTCTGCATTCCTAAAACCGAGGCTCACGCCGTTGCCGACCAGCTGGTCCAACTTGGTATTAAAGGCTTCTGGAACTTCACACATTATGATTTCTCTTTGGAATACCCTGATGTTGTCGTTGAAAATGTTCATTTGAGCGATAGTCTTATGACACTTTGCTACAATATTTCAGAAAAGTCCGACTCATAAAAAAACAAATAAAGATTAAAGCACCCGATAGTATTAAGCTGTCGGGTGCTTATTTTTTAAACTTTTGGCAATACTAACCTCGGTGATTTACTTGTTTAATACAATAATTCGAACTGCTATTTTATATTTTCTCGTTATAACCGCAATAAGAGTTATGGGCAAGCGCCAAATCGGCGATATGCAACCGGGCGAATTGGTTATAACAATTTTAATTTCAGAAATTGCCGCAATACCTATTCAAGACCTTAATCAACCAATACTAACGGGTGTTGTTGCGGTGTTTACGCTCTGTTTTTTAGAAATACTCATTTCTGTTTTAACCATGAAATCTCCCCTGCTTCGACGAACCTTTTACGGTAGCTCTGCCGTTATTATTTCAAACGGCGTTGTTGACGAAAAAAGACTAAAGCAGTTAAGAGTTACGGTTCAGGATTTATGTGAGGTTTTACGAAATCAAGGGATTTTTGATTTAAACGATGTTAAATACGCGATTTTAGAAACCAACGGACAGTTAAGCGTTATGTTAAAGCCTGAAAAACAACCGGCAGCGGTCGAGAATCTAAAAGGAACAAAGGCAGAAAGTCTTTTCCCCTGCCTCATTGTTAACGATGGCAAGCTTAACAAAGAGGGACTCAAATTTTCAAAACGAACCAAAGCCCAAATCGAGCAGCATTTATTAAACCAAAACCTTGAAATATCTGATGTTTTAGTTATGACCTGTGATGAAAAAGGGACCTATTCAATCATAAAGAAGGAGAAGAAAATTTGAAAAGACTTTATATTGCCGTTGCAATGCTTTTGATTGCCATAAGCCTT
>JAZOQD010000134.1:0-3125 GCA_045655925.1 Acutalibacteraceae bacterium
ACTCTCCCCCTCATTCCCATAGCTATGGCAGAGGGCGTGGCTTGCTACATTTTTGCAATTATTTTAAAGCTTCAAATAAATCTGAATATACTTATTTCCATTGTCTTTATTATCCCCATCGCGCTTTTGTATATAGGCATAGGACTTCTTTGCGGAAGTATATTCAATGATAAGCAGGTTGGCGGCATCTGCGGCGCGCTTCTTACTAACCTCTCGGCTTGGCTCTCGGGTATATGGTTTGACCTCGAGCTTGTGGGCGGAGCTTTCAAAAAGATTGCCTACGCGCTCCCGTTTGTCCACTCGGTTGAAATGCAAAGAGCCATAATCAAGGGCGATATGGCAGGCATTTTCCCGCATCTTTGGTGGGTGCTTGGATATAGTGTTGCAATTCTTTTTCTTGCCGTTATTGTTTATTTAAGACAGATGAAGAAGCAGTAAAAGCACAAATCGTATCAATATTTAAAGGCAACCAATTAAACATAAAGCATCCCTCAACGGCAAACCGTTGAGGGATGCTTTTATTATTAATTTTCTTTCTTTCGCTTGATGGTTATTGCGGGTATCAGCGCAATCATCATAATGAGAATACCGGATTTAACTGTACCGCCACAGCCGTTTTTCTCTGTTGGTGCGGCTTGGGATTCGGTTTCAATATTTGTATCAATATCTGCTACGGACTCGGATTGAATCTCCGTTTCAAGCTCTGTTTCAGATTCAGATTCTGTTTCAATCTCGGTTGCGGACTCGGATTCGGTTTCGGTCTCAGTTTCAGTTTCTGTTTCGGGCTCTTTTTCGGGAGGATTCAATGACTCAAGATAAGCAAGATAATCGGTTATAGCGCCCTCGGGCACCCAGCCGTTTGCCACCTGAGCGGCTTCTTCTGCGGTCTTGCACAGGACAATAGCACCAAAGTACATAGACACACCTGCGGAGACGTTAATGCCGTCGAAAATATCAAGGCGGATGTTGTTTATGTTGCCCTTCCAGTTTGATGCCTTGCTCATATCCGCTATTACGTATTGCCACTCGTCCATGCCGGATTTGACAGAAACGGTTTTGCTTCTGCCCGCGGCGGCACCGCTATCGGCACCTGTGGCATAATAAAGAGTAAGATTGGTGTTTGCGCTTTGATGGTTATTCTTGACCTTTAATACAACGTATTTGTAGGTATCGGCATTTGCGGGAGCAAGAGTGCCGAACTCCAAGGATGCGTAAGGGTCATTTGTCTGAGTTGACGAGGTCATTTTTAATGCCTTCTCGGTCGCGTCATAGCTTAAGTTTACTCCGTTGGGGCTTCCGATAAGCTCATTCATAAGAGCTCCGTCTATGTATGTTGCGGGGAATTTTGACATATCCGCGGAAACCTTTATATATGACAGAGAGCCCTGCTTGTCGCAGACCTTTTCTTCGTTCCATACAACCGCAATACCGTTTATTACTGCTCTGGGCGCACCGTCGGAGCACTTGTTGCGCACGGTGTAGCTGCCTTTCTCAAGTGTAATGAAGGTAGTAGATCCGCCGCCGTCAAGATAAAATACGCTGTTAAATCCCATTTCAGTGCAGAATTTATAACCGTCCTTGAAGCGAAGCGCCGCGCGGCTGCCGTCAATAGTAGATGTCACCGAGCAGAAAACTACACTTCCGTCATCGCGGTAACCAACAAAGGAAGTGGGGTATGCGGTGGTGTCGCCATTTTCAACGGCAGGCTTGCCGTCAATGATGGGCTGCATATGACCGCCGATTGCCTCCTGCACGTCATTCCAAAGCTCAGTTCTGCCCATTCGGTCGGTTAAGCTTGTCTTAAATGTTACAGTATCGCCAACCTTAAAATTGTTTTTAAGTTCACCGGATTTGCGTCCGCGACCTGTAAGGATTATAGTTTTTTCACCAATAGCGGGGCGTGTTTCGGAGTTTTGTTCGTATATCGCTACTACCTTTGCGGAAAGCTCGCCGCCCGCCTTGAATGCCGATGAGCTGTCAACCTCAAGCTCGACCTCGTATGCGTCGTTTAAGGCGTAGTTGGAATCATTTACTCGGTGGTTGTATACGATAATAGATCCTGTCGCGGGAAGACGGTTAAGACCGTCAGCCTTTATAGTCTTGCCATTTACACTCATAGATATCTGAATGTCGGGAGAACCGACTAAGGGCTGATTCTTTGAAGTCACTCCAAATGCCGCCTTGTTGCCCGCGGGAGTGCCTTTTTCGGCGTTTGTAGCGCCAAGATTTTCCTGGTCAATCTGCTGGGAAGCCCATATCTCGCCGTCTATGATAAGCACGCCGCGCGGCACCTTCAGTACTTTAGTGGTTACTGATGAGCCGCTATGTACAGAGGTCATCCAAAGGTCGCCGTTAACGGCGGCAAGAACAGTCTTTCCGGGGTTTTGAGTATTATAATCAACAGCTGCCTTGTCGAGATTTTTGGCGTCAACCATATATTTTCCGCTGTTGAGCACCTCAACTGACAGATTGGTATTGGCAAGGTCAAATTCAACCATGTTGACAGCGCGGTTTTCACCATAGGTAGAGCCACTGATCATTATCTCAGACCAAACAGTGCCTGTCTTTGTGCCGTCGGGAAGAGTGATCTCGGAGGTTTGGCGGCTCTTCTCATCACTGAGCTTCTCGGCAGGTGTGGCAGCCGTGACGGGTGTGATCAATACCGATGCAAGCAGACCGATAGTCAGAAATAGAGAGAGTAGATTAATGGATACGCGAGTTTTACGTTTCATAATGATCCTCCTTTGTGTTTTTGAACAATAGAAAGCGGAGACTCGGGACGGTGGGATTATATCTCCTTCGAGGTCAATGATTTTTGTGAGAGTTTTTTCGGATAGCCGATTGTTTCCTGCTATTTGTCTTTATTATACTATATTATTTGGTTTTTGTGAAGAGTTTTTGATAATTTTTTACAATTTTTAATAATTTTTTAAAGCATAGTTCGAGTTTTGGAATTAATATAAATCCTGATTTGAAGTAGGCGTAAACCTCAACAACGGCGGTTACAACGGTGATCTCACATCCCGTCAGGCAGGTTCTATCGGCGGTCAGATGGTTAAGAAGATGGTAGAGTCCTACGAAAACTCTCTCGGTGCGAACAATCCTAGCAACAAATAATAGGATTT
>JAZOQD010000135.1:0-8378 GCA_045655925.1 Acutalibacteraceae bacterium
AAAGGCAGCGGAGGAAAAGGGATGTATCTATCACGCAGGAAATATTCTTTCTTCTGATACATTCTACGACGACGCAAACAGCCTTGCAGAGTGGAATAAAATGGGTGTACTTGCCATTGAAATGGAGTCCGCGGCACTTTATATGAATGCGGCAAGAGCAGGGAAGAGCGCACTTGCTATTTGCACCATTTCTGACCACCTCTTAACCGGTGAAGCTACAACTGCAGAGGAACGCCAGAATTCGTTTACAGAGATGATGGAGCTTGCTCTTAAAACAGCTGTTAAGCTTGATAAATGAGGCAGTTTATGAAAAGAGTATTTTTAATTGTTCTTGATTCCTGCGGTGCTGGCCAAATGCCCGATGCCCACCTTTTTGGAGATAAGGACTGTCATACTATAAAAAGAATCTCAACCTCCAATAAATTTAAGGCTGATAACCTGATTAACATGGGGCTTGGTAATATTGAAGGGCTTGAATTTTTAGGAAATACTGACAACCCAACAGCCGCAGTTTGCAAAATGACAGAGAAATCAATGGGTAAAGATACAACAATAGGCCATTGGGAAATTGCCGGTGTTGTATCAGATAGTCCGCTTCCGACCTATCCCGATGGATTTCCCGATGATGTTTTAGAAGAGTTTTCTAAGGCCGTTGGCAGAAAGGTTCTATGCAATAAGCCTTATTCGGGAACTGAGGTTATAGAGGACTACGGCAAGCAGCATGTTGAAACAGGTGATTTAATTATTTATACCTCGGCTGACAGTGTTTTCCAAATAGCAGCTCACGAAGAAGTTGTTCCGCTTGAAACCTTATATGAATATTGCAGAATTGCAAGGAAAATCTTAAAAGGTAAGCATGCGGTAGGCAGAGTTATAGCAAGACCCTTTATTGGCGAGTATCCTGATTTTAAGAGAACCGCTAATCGTCATGACTTTTCCTTGGAACCCCCGAAGGATACCTTGCTTGATGCAGTTAAGAACTCAGGAAAAACCGTTTATGCAATCGGCAAGATATTTGATATATTCGCAGGTAAAGGCGTTTCAGTGAAGGTTTTTACCCATTCCAATACCGAGGGTATGCAGGAGTCTATAAAAGCCGTAGAGAGCGATTTTAGCGGCTTATGCTTTATAAATCTTGTTGATTTTGATATGCTCTACGGTCATAGGCAGGATATTGACGGATATGCCGCCGCTTTAGCCGAGTTTGATAGTTGGTTGCCAACATTTTTAGACAAAATGCAGGACGATGACATCCTTATGATAACTGCTGACCATGGTTGCGACCCTGGCGACAGTCATACTGACCATACAAGAGAATATACTCCGCTCGTTGTTTACGGTAAAAATGTTAAACCTGTTAACTTAGGTATAAGAAGCTCGTTTGCTGATATTGCGGCAACCTGCGCCGATTATCTTGATGTTGAGTTTAAGAGCGACGGCGTTAGTTTCTTATCCGATATTTTAAAGTAAAGGGGGAGCCTATATGACTAATCAAGAGCTTTGCACATTGGCAATCAAAGCCATGGACCGCGCTTATGTTCCTTATTCGGGTTACACTGTCGGTGCAGCTTTGCTCACTGCTTCAGGTAAAGTTTATATCGGTTGCAACATCGAAAATGCTGCATATTCTCCAACAATATGCGCTGAAAGAACCGCAATTTTTAAAGCGGTCAGCGAAGGGGAAAGGGACTTTTTAAAAATCGCAGTAGCAGGTGGCAAGGGTGGCAAAATCGAGGGTGCATTTCCACCTTGCGGAGTTTGTAGGCAGGTTATGGCAGAATTTTGCGATAAAAATTTTGAAATTTTAGTAGTAACCGGTCAAGAATCCTTCGAAAAATATACCTTAAATGACCTTTTACCGCATTCATTTTCTAAAGATTGTATGTAATTGGTAATTTTCAACAATTATATTTCTCTTTTATCCCTGTTTTTGACAAATCGCATAATAATATGTTGACTTTTGGCATTATATTCGTTAGAATATAAATGGTGCATGAATAACTCAAGCACACAAATAAAAAAGGGTTAAAACCCTAAAGGTAGGAGAGTAAAAATGAAAAAGCTATTCAGTATTCTTCTTTGTGTCGCAATGATTCTTGGCATTATGTCACTTGTTGCTTGCGGCAAGCCTGAGAAACCCACTTATGAAATCGCAGTTGTAACCGACGTTGGTCAGCTCATGGATAAGGGCTTCAACCAGGGAACATATGAGGGCGCAAAGGCTTATGCAGAGGCTAATAATATTTCTTATAAGTATTATCAGCCCGCTAATGGTTCGGATGCTTCCGATAACGACCGTATCGCTGCTATGAAGCAGGCAGTTAACAACGGCGCTAAAATCATCGTTGCTCCCGGCTTCTTACAGGCAACTGCTATGGAAACCGTAGCAAAAGAGAACCCCACTGTTAAGTTCGTATTTATCGACGGTTGGGCATTAGGTCTTGATAACGTAACAGCTGTTACCTATAAGGAGCAGGAGTCCGGCTACCTCGCAGGTTATGCAGCAGTTATGGAAGGCTATACCAAGCTTGGCTACACCGGTGGCGGCGGCGGCGGTAACCCCGCATGTAACCGTTTCGGTTATGGCTTCGTTCAGGGCGCAGAGGCAGCAGCTATTGCTAAGAACGTTAATGTAGAAGTTAAATACAGCTACAAGTTCGGCGATTCTTTCTCTGCTTCAACTGAACTCCAGACCCAGATTGCCGGTTGGTATGCAGGTGGCACTGAAGTTGTATTCGCTTGCGGCGGTTCTATGTTTGACTCTGTTAAGTCAGCAGCTGCTGAGTATCCTAACTCCAAGATTATTGGTGTTGACGTTGACCAGTCTTCTGAATCAACTCAGGTAATCACCAGTGCTGTTAAGGGTCTTAGCGCATCTGTTGAAATCGTTCTCGGTCAGTTCTATGCTGGCAAATGGGATGCAGAGCTTGCTGACAAGGCTCAGAACCTTGGCGCTGCTGAAAATTCAACCGGTCTTCCCACTGAGACTTGGAGCCTCAAGAACTTCACCAAAGAGCAGTATACCGACCTCTTCAACAAGATTAAGGACGGAACTATTGTTCCTAAGGCTGAAACTCCTGCGCAGGGAAATAATGCAGATTGGCTCAAAGCTGACCTTACAAAAGTTACTATTATCTTCGAGTAATATCTTTTGAATTTTCGGGGTGGTCTCTTTTTAGGGGCCACCCTTGTTTAAATGTTAGCAATTTCTTTTAGAATATTTTGTATTTTAAAAGAAGTTGCCAACGGCAAGGATTATTAAAATTTAAGGAGAACATTTAATGGAACCTTATATTATTGAAATGCGCAATATAACTAAAGAGTTCCCCGGAATTAAAGCTAATGACGGGATTACTTTGCAGTTAAAACGCGGCGAAATTCATGCTCTATTGGGTGAAAATGGTGCCGGTAAATCAACGTTGATGAGTATTCTGTTTGGTATTTATCAGCCTGATGAGGGTCAAATATATAAAAACGGTGAGCCGGTTACAGTTAATGACCCTAATGATGCAAATGAATTGGGTATAGGAATGGTTCATCAGCATTTTAAGCTTGTTGATGTTTTCAGCATCCTTGATAATATAATCTTAGGTGTTGAGCCTACTAAATTCGGTTTCTTAACCAAAAAAAAGGCAAAGAAAAAGGTTTTAGAACTTTCTGAAGCCTATGGTCTTAATGTTGACCCTGATGCGCTTATTGAGGATGTTACTGTCGGTATGCAGCAGAGAACCGAGATTTTAAAGATGCTTTATCGCGATAATGAAGTTCTTATTTTCGATGAGCCTACCGCAGTTTTAACTCCGCAGGAAATCAATGAGCTAATGGAGATTATGCGAGGACTTGCTAAAGAGGGAAAATCTATTCTCTTTATTACCCATAAACTCAATGAAATTATGGCTGTTGCAGATAGATGCACTGTTCTTCGCAAGGGTAAATATATTGGAACTGTTGATATTAAGGATACAACCAAAGAAGAACTTTCAAAAATGATGGTTGGCCGAGATGTTAAGTTTGTTGTTGATAAAGAACCTGCTAAACCTGAACACACAGTTCTTGAAATCAGGGACATTTGCGTTAAAAGTAAGCTTCATAAGAAAAATGCCGTTAATAATGTTACTTTTAATGTCAGAAAAGGTGAGATAGTTTGTATAGCAGGTATTGACGGAAACGGTCAGTCCGAACTTGTTTATGGCATAACAGGGCTTGAGAAGCTTGAGTCGGGAACTGTCACTCTTTGCGGCGAGGATGTTACCAATAAATCAATCCGTTACAAGAACACCCATGGTCTTTCTCATATCCCTGAGGATAGGCATAAGCATGGTCTTGTTTTGGATTATTCATTAGAGCAAAACCTTGTTTTACAGAGGTATTTTGAGCCGCAATTCCATAAAAACGGCTTTATTAAGTTCTCTGAGGTAAGAAAATACTCTGATGAATTGATTGATAAGTTTGATGTCCGTTCGGGACAAGGTTCTCTGACAGTTTCAAGAAGTATGTCGGGCGGTAATCAGCAAAAAGCAATTGTTGCACGCGAGCTTGATAGAGAGCATCAGCTTCTTATTGCTGTTCAGCCAACCAGAGGTCTTGATGTTGGCGCTATCGAAAATATTCATTCAAAGCTGATTGAAACTCGCGATAACGGTGCAGGAATACTGCTTGTTTCGTTAGAACTTGATGAGGTTATGAGCGTTTCAGATAGAATACTTGTTATGTATGAGGGCGAAATTGTCGCAGAGCTTGACCCGACTAAAACAACAGTTGAAGAATTAGGTCTTTATATGTCAGGCGCTAAAAGACAAGGATTGGAGGCAGCAGAATGAACAACTTAAATTCTAAGAAAAACAGTATGGGTTCATTTTTTGGCAAAATTTTTGCCATGGATTCCATCAAGTCCATCATAGCCTCTTTAGTTTGTATTTTAGGCGGTTTTTTAGTTGGAGCTGTTATTTTAATTTTGCTTGCAGCATTTACAAATGATATTCCAATGTATGAAGCTTTCTCAGGATTATCTATTCTTTTGAGCGGTCCTTTTGCAAGTGGTAACCTAAAAGATATACTGTTTAACTTAGGTGATATGCTCTTAGAGTCAGCACCGCTTATGATGACCGGTCTTTCGGTTGCAATCGCTTTCAAAACTGGTCTTTTTAATATTGGCGCTCCCGGTCAGTATCTTATCGGCTCTATGACTGCCTTGCTTATTGCACTTTCAGTTCCAAAACCCGATAATGCTGCCTTAGCTTTTGTTTATTGGCTTATTGCATTCCTTGCTGCTATTGTTGCAGGTATGCTTTGGGGCGCAATTCCTGGCTTGTTTAAAGCGCTATTCAACGTCAATGAGGTTATTGTTTGCATAATGACTAACTGGATTGCCGCAAATGTTGTAAGCTGGGTATTTTCGGCTTCGGGGGATAAATATATCAATTTTGCCGAAACAAAGGTTAACTTTATAAGACCTACTTATACCAACGGGGTTACAACTCCAAAATTAGGTCTTGATAAGCTTTTCCCGGGTTCTAATATTGATATAAGTATTTTTATCGTTATCATTATTGCTATCGGTATGTATATTCTTATCAATAAGACAACCTTCGGCTATGAGCTTAAGGCTTGCGGCTTTAATAAGAATGCTGCAAAATATGCGGGTATGAATGAAAAGAGAAATATCATTCTTTCTATGGCTATAGCAGGCGGTCTTGCTGCGGGCGGTGCTGCTCTTTGGTATCTTAATGGTAAGAATGATTTCCTTTGGAACACTTATAGTATGCTGCCTTCTGAGGGCTTTAACGGAATACCGACAGCCCTTTTGGCAAGTAACAACCCGATTGGTGTTATTTTCAGTTCGATATTCCTTCGCTATATTGATAAGGGCGGCTTTAACCTTGCAGGTTATACAGCATTTAATGAATATGTTTCTGACCTTATTATTGCGATGATTATTTATTTTGCAGGCTTCTCTAAGCTTATCAGAGATTTGCTTTCAAGAAAAAAGGCTGAAGAAAAATGTCTTAAAGCTCCGATTGAAGCCGCTGCAGAGAAAGGGGAGAACAAATAATGGTATTTTTAATTCAAAAAACTCTTATTTACGCGATTCCTCTTTTAATAGTTGCGTTAGCAGGTATGTTTGCTGAGCGAAGCGGTATTATAAATATAGCACTTGATGGTATTATGATTTTCGGCTCGTTTATCGGCGCATTGTTTGTTTATTTAATGCAAATGAATAATGTTTTTGCTGATCAACCGCAGACAATGTTTATTCTGGCTATGCTTATTGCGGCAGTAGCAGGCGCACTTTTCTCATTACTGCTGTCATTCTCTGCAATCAAACTAAAGGCTGACCAGACAATCGGCGGAACGGCGCTAAATCTTTTAGCTCCCGCAGTTGCGCTTTTCATTATCAAGGTTTTCTTTATGCAGGACAAGCTAGTCATGCCTAAGGATATCGGATTTGTTATCCTTAATAACGATTTGCCTTTGTTCGCTAAGATTTTCTTTGATAAAGCTTATGTTTCAACCTTTATCGCTATCGCTCTTTTTGTTATTCTTTCAATCTTGATTTATAAAACAAAATACGGTTTAAGGCTCCGTTCTTGCGGCGAGCATCCGCAGGCGGCAGATAGTGTTGGCATAAATGTTTATAAAATGCGTTATTTGGGAACAACAATTTCAGGCGCATTAGCAGGTATGGGTGGTTATATCTATATTGCAACGGTTGCTGGCGGAACCTGTGACGGTGCGGTTGCAGGCATGGGCTTCTTAGCACTTGCCATTATGATTTTCGGTAACTGGAAGCCGCTTGGTATTGCTTTAGGCTCGTTGTTGTTCGGTCTTTTAAAATGTATCGGACCAACATACACCTTCTTAGACCTTAATGGCGACGGAGTATTCCTTCTTAAAGATTTAGGAATGCCGATGTATTTCTACAACCTTATTCCTTATGTTGCAGTTTTAGTAGTTCTTGCTTTCTCATCAAAGAAATCAAGAGCTCCCAAGGCAGAGGGTATCCCTTACGATAAGGGTGCAAGATAACAAAATAAGGGTTCGACTAGAATGCCGAACCCTTTTATTATCGAGGTAAGCTTATGAGAATGTATGATATTATCCAAAATAAGAGAAACGGCCTGGAATTAACTGATGCCGAAATCGACTTTTTTATAAAAGGCTATACTGATGGAACAATTCCCGATTATCAGGCATCTGCTCTTATGATGGCAATTTATTTCAACGGTATGAATGAGCGAGAAACCGTAACGTTGACTAAAGCAATGGCGGTTTCGGGCGATACAGTTGATTTATCAGAGTTCGGCAACCTTTCAGCAGATAAACACAGCACTGGTGGCGTTGGCGATAAGACCTCGCTTATTGTTGCACCTATTGTTGCGTCTTTAGGTGGTAAGGTCACTAAAATGTCGGGCAGAGGCTTAGGTCATACCGGCGGAACTGTTGATAAATTAGAGTCAATACCGGGATATAATATTTCTATTCCCGAAGAGCAGTTCAAAAAGCAGATTCATAAGGTTGGAATGGCGGTTATAGGCCAAAGCGGTAATTTAACCCCTGCCGATAAAAAACTTTATGCCTTAAGAGATGTTACGGCAACGGTTGATAGTATTCCGCTTATTGTTTCAAGTATAATGAGCAAGAAAATTGCGGCAGGCTCAAAGAATATTGTGCTTGATGTCAAGGTAGGAAGCGGTGCATTTATGAAAACACCCGAGGATGCCGAAACATTAGCAAAGGAAATGGTTAAAATCGGTAAAAAATGCGGCAGAAATATTTCTGCTCTATTAACAGATATGGATACACCGCTTGGAACTGCAATCGGTAACTCGCTTGAAATTATTGAAGCGGTTAAGGTTTTAAAAGGTGAGGTTGATAACGATCTTAAGTATGTTAGCCTAGCTCTTGCTTCTGAGCTTGTTTCGTTAATATTCCGTATTTCTTACGAGGAAGCCGAAAAACGCGCTATAGATGCATTAGAAAGCAAATTAGCCTATAATAAGATGTTAGAATGGATTGCCGCTCAGGGCGGAGATGTTAAATTTATTGAAAATACCGAGCTATTCAAAAAATCCGATTATAGCCTTGAGGTTGTTTCCGAATTTGATGGATATATTGAAAGTATGGATGCTGAAGCAATCGGTATCAGTAGCGTTATATTAGGCGCAGGAAGAACAACCAAAGAAGATACTATTGATTACTCTGCGGGTATTATTCTTTCAAAGAAAACAGGCGATATGGTTAAAAAAGGCGATATACTTTGCACTCTTTATTCTGATAATCAAGAGTCGCTTCAACTAGCAAAAGAAAAATACCTTTCGGCATTAAAATTTAGCGATAAAAAACCATTAGAGAAACCTTTAGTTCTAAAAATAGTAAGA
>JAZOQD010000136.1:0-5873 GCA_045655925.1 Acutalibacteraceae bacterium
ATTCTCTGAGCAATAATAATCTTGGTGGTTTCGGGGATATACTTTTTAAAGCCTAATCGGATGAGCGCATCAGTTTTGGTATCAACTGCGCTTGTCGAGTCATCAAGAATGAGTATTTTAGGCTTTTTGAGCAAAGCTCTTGCAATGCAAAGGCGCTGCTTCTGACCACCCGAAACGTTGGTTCCGCCCTGTTCGATATGGGTTTCATAGCCCTCGGGGAAGGAGCGGACAAAGTCATCAGCCTGAGCAAGCTTGCAGGCCTCTATAATCTCCTCTTGGGTTGCATTTTCATTACCCCAACGGAGATTTTCATTTATAGTTCCTGAGAACAAGAGGTTCTTTTGCAGAACAAAGGAAACGGCGTTGCGCAAAGCCTCAATATCATATTCCTTAACATTTCTGCCGCCAACCAAAACCTCACCCTCGGTAACATCATAAAGTCTTGGAATAAGCTGAACCAAGGTTGATTTACTTGAGCCTGTTCCGCCGATTATTCCAACCGTCATACCTGATTCGATTTTGAGGTTAACATCGGATAAAGAATATTTCTTTGCGGTTTTGGAATATTTAAAGCGAACATTTTTAAATTCAATCGAACCGTCATTAACTTCGGTTACGGGATTCTCCGGGTTGGTCAGAGATGACTCCTCGTCTAAAACCTCGGCGATACGCTTCATAGATTCGCCCGACATGGTTAGCATAACATATATCATCGAGAGCATCATAAGCTGCATAAGAATCTGCATACCGTAGGTTAACATTGCCGACATTTCGCCGACATTTATAGCTGCGCCGCCGCTTGAAACGATAAGCTTAGAACCAACCATAAGAACAAATATCATGTTAAAATGAACGCAGAACTGCATTAAAGGAGTATTTAATGCAACAATGCGCTCAGCTCTGGTAAAGTCCTTCCTGATGTCATCGGAGGCATCGGAAAACTTCTGTTTTTCAAAGGACTCTCTTGCAAAGCCTTTAACAACGCGTGTTGCTCTAACATTTTCTTCGATAGATTCGTTAAGACGGTCATATTTCTTGAAAACTCTGCGGAAAGCAGGCATAGCCTTCTTGGCAACTATCAAAAGGCCAAAGCCGAGCAACGGTATTACAACAACAAAGGAGGTTGCGAGCGCTCCGCCCATAATATACGCCATAATTATAGAGAAAATGAGCAGCATAGGAGCACGAACCGCAATTCTTATAATCATCATATATGACATCTGAACATTGGTAATATCAGTAGTCATTCTGGTTACGAGTGATGACGATGAGAATTTATCGATATTCTGGAACGAATAGGTCTGAATTTTTGAAAAAATATCGTGCCTTAAATTCTTTGCAAAGCCGGTCGATGCCTTTGCACTTGTTATGCTCGCGGCACCGCCAAACATAAGAGAAACAAGCGCCATTAAAACCAATATCAGCCCTGTCTTTATAACTGAGGGAAGCATACCTTCTGTTCCGTTTCTGACCGAGTTTTCAAGGGTATCAATCAGATTGGCGGTTATAAACGGAATAAGGCATTCAATCGCCGCTTCACCTATCATAAAGACAACGGTGAGAATGGAAAGGAGCTTATACTCTCTCACACTTTTAAAAAGTCTTTTTAGCATAGGGTTTTTACCAGTTCTTTCTATAATGTTTTAGCCTACTTATTATACGCTTAACAAACTGCTAATTCAAGGGATAATTTGTTGACATTTTCTATTTTTATATAAAGAGCGCCGAACTCTCCAAAGGAAAGCTCAGCGCTCTTTTGCTTATCAATTATTTTTCGCTTTCGTCCTTCTGCAAGGTGGTCATTTTAATCTTTCTCTTCTTAAGATAAATTCTAAGAACGATAACACCTGCAATAATAGCAACGAATACAAGGATGATTATAATGAAGAGGGTTAAATCCTGAGTTTCTTCCTCAACAACCTCGCTGGGACTTACGAACTCATGCTTGATTTCCTCTGCTTCGCAATATTTTGCAACAACCGAACGCTCAACGCATTTAACAGTAAGGTTATCGCAATTCTTGAGGGCATCGCTTCCTACCGATTCAACATTTTCGGGGAGAAGAAGCTCGGTTAAAGCTTTGCAGTCCTTAAATGCTTTATCGCCAACAACGCGAACTCTACCGTTGAATTTAATAGTCTTAATGCTCTTGCAACCCTCAAAGAGTGAGTTGTCAATAGTGGTTGCCCACTGAGGAAGAACCATATTTTCGAGCGATGCGCAGCCCTTAAAGGCGGAAGCGCCAATCAGGTTGATTCCATTCGGAAGAATGAGTTCTTTTAAAACCTTGCAATCCTGGAATGCAGAAGCACCGATTCTTGTAAAGGTGTCGGGAATGGTTAAGCTCTCAAGGCTTTCGCAACCGCTGAACATCTTATCGGGAATAAGGTTGGCTGCAGGGGAGAGAGTAACAGTTTTAAGAGCTGAACATCCCTCAAATACTGATGCGCCGTATTCCTTAATAGTTTCTGAAAGGTTGATTGAAGAAAGGTTAGGGCAGTTAGCGAACGCCATAGCACCAACGTTTGTAAGGCTACCCTTAATATCAACCTTGGTAAGCGCTGTGCAATCTGCAAACAGGCTCTCAGGAAGGACAACAACTTTTTCGGGGATAATTATCTCTTTTAGAGCAACACAGCCTTTGAATGCGGCAGTTTCAAAAGTATTGAAGTCCTCAGGTAAGCGGACTTCTGCAAGATTGATACAGCCGTCAAAGGTTGAAGTGAAGAGCGCTTTTACGCCATCAGGAATATAAACCGATTTAAATTCAACGCAGCCTTGGAATGCAGAATCACCGATGCTTGTAAGGAGTTCACGGTTAAGGTCAATCCCTTTAAGCTTTGCACAGTTAACAAATGCGGAAGCGCCGATAGTTCTGATATCGGTAGGCAAAAGAACGGTTTCAAGGTTAGCGCAATCAGCATAAGCACTATCATTTATATAGTAAACGGTTTCGGGAATAACAACATTAACAAGTGCGGTGCAGCCCTGGAATGCAGAAGCGCCGATAGTTTCAAGCTTCTGAGAATATGTAATATCGTCAAGAGCAACACAGCCCTGGAATGCAGAAGCGCCGATGACCTCAATATTACCGGTGTTAACCTTCTTAAGAGCAACACAATCTTTGAATGCACCCTCAGAAAGCTCGGTAGCATTTGAACCGATTGATGCAGAGGTTATAGCGGTGCAGCCGTTGAATACATATTTACCAAGTGATGTAACCGAGTTCGGAATTTTGATATTCTCGGGTTTCTTTTTGCCCTCAATACGACCGAAGTTCTTAAGAGCAACGCAGTTATCAAAAGCATAGTCGCCTATTGTTTCGATATCGCCGAGCAGGTAAACAGACTCAAGATAAGCGCAATCGCTGAAGGTGAATTTACCGAGCGATTTAACGCTGGCGGCAATAGTCATAGATTTTAATGCATTACATTTACCGAATGCGGTATCACCAATAGTTTCAAGCTTTGAATCTGCAGGAACATTGAAGGTGGTGAGTGCTTCATCATCGTAGAAGATTCTTTCGCCGATAGAAACAACAGATGCGGGGAGATTGAAAACAACGAGTGCTTTGCAATCACTAAATGCTTCCTGGCCGATATACTTAAGCTTTGATTCGCCGCTGAAAACGATATCAGTAAGGGTTGAGCATTTGAAGAACGCAAACTTTTCAATAGTTTCAACATTAGCAGGAATGGTAATGTTGGTAAGAGCTGAGCAACCGTCAAAAGCATGCTCGCCTATAAAGGTAAGGGACTGGGGAAGGGTTACATTGGTAAGAGCCTTACAGCCTGAGAATGCATAATAACCAATACGGGTAATAGATTCAGGAATTTCAATTGCAGTCAAAGCGGTGCATTTGCCGAAAGCGGCATAGCCAAGGCTCTTTACAGAAGCGGGAATGGTTATTGCTTCAAGCTTTGTATTATAAAAAGCGTAAGCGCCTATATCGGTTACTGAATCAGGAATAGTTACAGAGGTAACCTTAGTTGAGTTGAAAGCATTTGTTCCAATAGCTGTAACGGTTTTGCCGCCGGCCTTACTTGGAACTGTTACTGTTTTAGAAGAACCGGTATAACCGATAAGTTCGGCATGGTCTTCATAGACAGCATATTTAAACTGACCCTCCTCAACGGCGGTATAAGCCAACTGAGCCGATGAGTTATCCTTATAAAGCTCAGTTGAATCCTTATCGCAGCCGCAAATGAAAAGAGCAAGTGCGATAACAACTAAAAGTAAAAGTGATAGGTATTTTTTCTTCATTTTTGTATCCCTTCCTGCTAGGTTTGCATATCAGCCTTAAATAAGGGCACAATATGCGAATATAATTAATGTAATTATAATTATTTTTATATTGTTTGTCAATATGTAAAGTGTAATTACGGTATGATGAAAACGACGAATTTAAACATGTTATTTTGGTTAAAATTTTTTAAAAACAGAGTTTTCAAAATGATAAGAGGGTGTTATAATTATAGTATCAATCAAACCAAAATATCATAAAGGCTCGGTGTTATTATGAAAACTATATATGTTTCCTCAAGCAGAGGCTGGGGGATAGGCGGAATTTATTCCTATGATTTAGATGAGAAGGGCAAGCTTTTGTTTAAAGAAAAAACTGAAGCCTGGAGTCCTACATATTTTGCTAAGGCTAACGGCAAGCTTTTTGCTTTGCTAAGAGACCCTTATAAAGCCGCATCACCCAACAGTGCGCTTGTTTCTTTCGATATTTTGGAAGACGGTCATCTTGCAAACAAATCTGAAATGGTTTCAACCGAGGGAACGGTTGCTTGCCACTTATCAGTTTCTCAAGACGGAAAGGATGTTTATGCCGCCAACTATTCCTCGGGTAGTGTTTCTAAGGTCGGAGAAAAGCTGGTTGTTCATGAGGGCAAGGGTCCTCATCCAAGCCGTCAGACCGCTCCGCATACCCATATTGCAATTTTAACTCCCGATGAAAAATATGTTGTTGTTTGTGACCTTGGAATTGATAAGATTTTCTTCTATGATCGCAATCTTGAGGTGGTTAGCATAACCGAGATGCCTGCAGGTTCGGGCCCTCGGCATATTGTTTTTTCTAATGATGGCAAGCTGATTTATTGCGTTACCGAACTTTCAAATGAGGTTATTGTTTTAAAATATAAAGACGGAAAGGCAGAAATAGTATCAGAGGGCGTTTCAACCTTGCCGGAAGATTATAAAGGAGGAAACACCGCGAGCGCTATCAGACTTTCTAAAGACGGAAAATATCTTTATGTTGCTAACCGCGGCCATAATTCAATTGTTGCCTTCTCGGTTGATGGGGAAAAGGTTTTTGAACCTGAATTTTCAAGCTGCGGCGGCAAAACACCAAGAGATATTTATATTGTTGATGATATTCTTCTTTGCGCCAATCAGGATACCGATACTGTTATGACCTTTAAGGTTAACGGCAAAAACATCGAGCCTACCGGATATTTTGTCTGTGTTGAAGAACCGATGAGTATAATTGATTAAAAGAAAAAAGCGTCAGCGAAGCCTGACGCTTTTTTGCTTGCGACTGAATTTGTAAGCCGGGTTCTGTCTTGAACGACCATCTTTCTTGGCCTTATGTTGCCATAAGGCTCACGCCATCTTTCACGGCACGTAGGGCGCGTATTGCCGTAGCTGATGTTGCTTCGGATAGGGTTTACAGGGCTGCACAGTTTCCTGCCAGCCGGTGAGCTCTTACCTCGCCTTTCCACCCTTACCGCAAAGGCAATGCCAAAGGCATTTCAAGGTTGCCCAAGCTTTGCGGCGGTATATTTCTGTTGCACTTTCCCTAAGGTCACCCTCGGCGGCCGTTAGCCGCTATCCTGCCCTATGAAGCCCGGACTTTCCTCAGGGGTTAAAAA